>JAGBXG010000482.1 GCA_017629415.1 Pseudomonadota bacterium
AATATCTTCTTGAACTTTTCCATCGATTTCTTCTCTAAACAATAATTTATTGCCTAGGGCCACTTTTCCGAAGTAATAATAATATTCACCGTTACGCATATAAATACATTCTGTATATTGTTCGTAAGCACATGTTGCAATGCGTTGTGCTCTCATTTTCTTATATTTGCCATCTTTAGCGAGTGCTTTAGCTGCTTCCTCAGAGATAAGTTCAAAGTTGTGACAATAGCCTTTCAGTGCAGCTAAATAGAGTTTAGCTTCATGATTTCTTTTGCCGAATAAAGTGGCTAAACTTGCACCTGTGGCTAATATAAATCCAATGATAAAAGTAACTGTGTTTTGTAGAAAAACGAAGGCAAAGAATCCTGCAAAACATCCTAAGGATATAGAAATAGCGATATAAATGGCATCCCAAACGGTGAAAGGATCTTTATTTTTCTTTCGTGTAATACGATTGCGTTTGCCCAAGCTTCCCTGATAACAAAGCTTGCTCAATTTATCGAGCTGTTCAATCAAATCGGCACTATTTCTAGGGCGTTCCTCAATTTGCGGGCACATCAAATCTTTGAGGAATTTTTGCATATTATCTGAGACATTATTTTCAGTCAGATAAGGTTCAGAGTTCAGCAGAAAAGGATTATCGGGATCATTTTCCATGTCAACAGGCGAGACCCCGGTTAACATATAAAGTGCGGTGGCTGCCATGGCATAATAATCCGATTGAATGGTGCATTCGCCCATCAATTGTTCGGGAGCCATAAATCCGAGTGTGCCGGCAACCGTAGAACCAGCAGATTTTTTGGCTGGATTGGCAACCGCACCAAAGTCGATCAGCATGACAGTTTGAGTTTTGGCATCATAAAGAATATTGGACGGCTTGATATCACGATGAATAATGGGAGGTGTATATTGTGTTTGTAAGGCATCTAATATTTCTGTAATGCCACAAATAATGATGAAGGTTTCTTCTTCGCTGAATGTTTTGCCGTATTCATTATTTTTATCAATAATATCTTGCAGCGATGGAAAATCAAAAAACTCTTGGATGATATAACACTCGCTTAAATCTTTGTCAGAGGTAACAAATCCATAAAATTTAGGAACCCCAGGAATATTAACATTGGCTAATGTTTCTGCTTCGCGTTTAAAAAGCTCTAAACTCTTAAAATGATCGATAAGTTTAAGCTCCTTAATGGCGACGAGACGGCGCATGGTTGTTGAAACCGCAAGATATGTTTTGCCGTTTGCACCTTCACCAAGAAGACGCAGAATCTGATAGTCATTTTTGAGGCACTCTGGTGTTACGACAGATTCCATTTGATTTTCCATCTGTTTGAAATCTGGATTGTTGGCCTGTTGCTCTTGAATGCTTACCGTGGCACGATGAGATGACGAAGTGTTTTGAACTTTTTTCAAAGCTGGTTTTGATTTTTGGGACTCTGAGCTCATGAATGAATTTCCTTGTAATATTGATGTATATATAACTGTTTGTCTTATATTGATAAGTTTCCATGACAAGGAAACACGTCATGACATCTCGCGTTCAAACACTTCAACGCCAAATGAATCAAGTGTGGGGGTGAGTAAATTGGGACATTGGGCAAAAGAACTGTCTTTAGGTAAGGGATAAGGCATACTTAAAACGCTTTGCATAGCACGTTCTTTTTCTTTTTGACATTTTGTTTGCTGTTTCCATTGATATTCATCGATAGCTGTCTCATCAAGCATTCCATATAACTCAATAATTTTGTTTTTAAAGAGTTTGGATAGGAAGGTTTTATATGATCGATTCATTCGTTTTATTGTTGAGACAGAAGATTTGAAAAAGTTTATTATTGAGCCAGAGGGGGTGTGCAGCATATCGGGATGAATGAGATAAAGAATAGGCAGGGCATCACCGGCTTTTAAATGATCAATAGGAACATCGCTGTAATAGACATGGTGCAAGGCATCCGGACTTTTATCATCAGGGGGATTAAAAGCGTATGTCACTTTCCATATCGGACGTATGGTATTGTTCAGGCGGTTGTTTTCATCTGCCCCAAGTTTATATCGATCCGCGCTGTTTAAGTTGACCCTGTTCATCATAGTTTCGCCAGAAATGTATTCTACACTTTCTATGGTGGCAATGGATTTTCGACCATATTTTAATACATTTGCGATTTGTTTGTAAACTTTCGATTTTTTTACAAAAATAAACGTAATGGCTGTGAACAGGATAAGAGCAAGTGAAATGATACAAACGCAGGCTTTAGGTTGGATAACCTTCATCTGCATTGAGATGAATGGAATCACAGATAAGAAAATCGTCGCTGGTATCAGGAAACGATAATATAATTGTTTGTTAAATTTTTGTTTCAGCTCAAGTTTGTCTCTCTGAAAATATGTATTTCTGTTGGAAATATTGATAAGATTATTGTTCTTAGAAAAATAAGCATCATCAATATTTAACAATCTTTTGTAAATGGGATGAATATTGCGAGGTGTCCTTTCATCTAGATCCTGCCAAAGCGTGAAATTGCCTGCTTGGCCAATACTTTGGATATGATCAATCTTATAGTTTGTTTCTTTGCCTGGATTCTCTTTGGCATATTGAAGTAAATAATCAATTTTAAACTGATGTTTTGAGAATTGATGCAGCGTATCACGGATTTTATCATAATCCATCAAACGTTTGGTTGGTGCTGTATCAAGCATGAGACGAAGGAAAATGGTCACTTCGTGCGGCAAATGCTCTAAATGTGGATCGATAAGCAGGCGTAAGTCCTGAGTTGCAATGTTTTCTGGTGGGGTACCACTGAAAAGATAAACGGCCATGACTGCAAAAGCATAAATATCGCTGGCGGCTGTAGGTTTGCCAATCAGCTGCTCTGGTGCCATATACCCATAAGTTCCAGTCACCGTCGAACCGCCATCTTGGACTTGGGGATTTGCAACAGCTCCAAAATCTACAATATGAATCTCAGGAATAATTTCGGTCGGATTATCCGGGTAAGTTAAGATAATATTAGATGGCTTGATATCGCGGTGAACGACCTGCGGATGATGTTGGTGCAACGCTTGTAAGATATCTAAAATTTTAATCAATATCTGGCAGACATGCTCAAACAGAAATCGATCGCCATTGTTAATATAGTTTTGTAAGGAACGGCCGGGAATAAATTCTTGAACAATCACAGAAATTGGATTGGGACCTTCTAAATTTTGAATCGCTTCATAGAACTTTGCTGTTCCCGGCAAATCAAGTGATGCAAGAACTTTAGCCTCACGATCAAATAATTCGTATTGTTTCCAGTTCTCTGTAGATGTCACTCGCAATTGCTTGATGGCTACGGGCTTGCCATCGGCGACGCACTTTCCCTTATATATTTTACCTTGAGCACCCTGACCAATGACTTTTTCTAAAGTATATTTACCTTGCAAAGCTTCTATCAAAACAGGATCAAACTCTTGAGTTCCTTGATTTGCATCAGATACTTGAAGGGGAGGATCCGCATGGTTTGATGCATCATTCGGTTTCTCTTGAGGCTCTGTTAGGGAAGCCTCACCTTTCGTATCTTCATAGGATGAGTTTTTGGGTTTGTTTTCTACTTGCTGCTGTATTTCTGTCATGATGATGCCGTAAACCTCTTGGAAGTCCTAAAGCTCTTGAAAAATGTAATGAAATAGTTTTGAAGAATAAATTCTTCAAAACTTTATCATACCAAACCTTGATACAATTCTATAGTAAAACTTGTGTTGGTGTGCGCAAAACCTGTGCCCGTATAAAGCTTGTTTGTGATATTCTCCAGCGTGGTTTCATTTGTGTTCGGTATGAAGGCAGGGGAAACACAAAACGGTTTATGATTTGGCAAAAACAGTTGTCTCAGTGTGGGATTCCAAAGGAATTTTGCCCCAAAACCTTTGGAAAACCTTAAAATCAGGTCTTGAGCATGATTTCGAATCAGGAAACAGAACAGTTTTGGCGCGCTTTGGGGGTATGGTGTGAGCGCGTGGAAGTACGGCTGATTCAGATGAGGGACTGGCAAAGTCTAGGACGTTTGCAGGTAATCAGTCAGGTTTGGGCACAAGCAGCCTCATGTGATACGAACACCCTGGCTAAAGTTGCCGAAATCGCCCCGATGCTTGCGGAATTCATCTTTCTTGAGCTCGATGATGAAACCCCAAAACTTTCGCATTTTGCCCAGCGTGCTCTTGAAATTTTTAAATCTGCGGATCGCGATGCCTCAAAAGTACGGCATGAAGCGCTGGCACGACGGCTTTATGCCATGCATCAGTTTTTGGATGGCGTATCGGCAAGCGATCATTTTGGAACTTTGCGCACTTCGTCAAATGCCGATATTCATTATGGTTTAGGAGTGAGCTTGCACGATGGTTCGCTGCTCAAATTGTTTACAACATTGAGTGAAAAAACGGGCCAGGATTTAGAGCCCTTACTTGTGCGCACTTTTGAAGACGAAGCGCCGCAGCTATTAGATGCCATTCATGGGGGGCAGACGAGCTTTGAACAGTTTATGCAGTCGCAGCTCATTTTGCGTTATGATCCGGCATTGTCGCGGAAAGTGTACGATGTTTCGGAAGTCATGCAGTCGCGGTTTGGGCGGTTTGGGGCAGAACCGGAAGTCCGTTCGGCACAAATTGATCTCGTGGCAGGCGACAGATTCCGGACGGCGCATGAGCAGGCACAAAAAACAGGCATCCGTTCCATGCGCGGGTTTGCTATGTTGTTCGATATGCCCAAAGAAACGTCTGGCGATATCGGCAGTGCATTAGATAACGCCCCTGGTGAGTCTCAGAAATGTTTGTCTTTGGCAGATGCGGTGATTTCAAGGATGCATGGGCATGTGGCAAGTCATTGGCAGACGCGGTTGCAGTCCATTTTTCATGGGGTAGGCAATATCGATGGCCGAAGATATGAAGAAAAACGATTTTTCGGCCAGAATGTGGCTCAAAAAACATGGACGGATATGGATTTTCCGCTTGAGGATGAACAGCTTTGTGTTGAACCGCGAGCCGGAAAAATCTATGTCGTATGCCCGGGGGATCGGCTTTCAGAGCTGATGCACAGGGCTTATGCAGGACAAGGCGATTATCGCCAGGTGCTGCGGCAAAATCCGCATATTCAGATGCCCGAAGCTTTGACACCAGGCATGCGGATTTATTTTCCGACGGATTGTGATGATGGTTTAAAGCCAAAAATGCCTGAAATTCAGCCCGAAGATGCGCAGATTTCTGAAGATGGGGCAACCCTTACCTATGGCGGTCGTACTTTGACGCATTTATGGCCGATGACTGAGACACAAAAGGCAGATTTATGTCAAAACTTGAACCGCCTGAAACCATCGCAGCTCTATCATACCGTTGCCGTTGAATTGCCCGAGGGAGGCGCCATTATTTGTCATCAGGTGACACTTTTGATGTCGGATGCCTGTCATGCCCGGGAATGGCAAAAAAAAGATGCGATGCGTATGGCGCGCGAAGCGCAACATAGCAGCGCGGACACGGCGTATTTGGCCGCAGGCCAAATAGCCGGGACAAAAGCACAAGAAATTCAAGAAAATGCGCAAAGCCTTGGAGTGATGGGATGGCTTCGTCGGCTGGCAGCTGAAATGCGTGGCGATATCGTGTTTCAGGATAAGTTTTTGCCGCTGGCAAGCATTGTTTCGCAGCCGCATCGGCAGGCTTGGATGGCAACAGCTTTGAAACGCGTGATGGCGGATGGCAGTGCGCAGCCGTTTAAACTGATGATTCATGCCAAAACGCGTTCGGTGGATGTGATGGATGCTTATGGCAGCCATGTTTTGCGTCTTGAAAACGAGGATTTTGGGGCGATTCGGATGCAGCCGGAGCGTCGGTTGTCGGATTATGTCGCGCCGCCGATTGTTCAGATGAATGCGTTATCGCAGCTTTGGCTGGCGGATTTGATGGGGATTTCGGCGGAAATAGCGGTGCCGCCTGTCAGCCATGCCAATCAGTATCCGGCTCAGTGTCCCAACGGGGAAGCGCGTTTTTTGGTGCCGATGGGGACGCCCGTTTATCCGATGATGCGCGGTGTGATTGTCGATTGCGGCATGTTTCCCGGCTTCGGACAGGGGGTGCTGGTGCGGCATCACGATGGGCTTTATGTGCGGTATTCAAGTCTGGCAACCGTAAGTGTCTCGCGAGGACAGAAGGTTACGCCCGAAACCATGCTGGCCAGAAGCGGCAGCCTGTATGTGGAGCCTGAACCTATGCTGTGTGTAGAAATCCGGCGTTCGGATAAGCCTGTGACGGATTGGTTCGGGTTTGGCGGGAAACCGGCGGAATATTTTGATGTCGTTTGCAATTTATGGCCGCATCAAGGGCCGTTTGACGTGTTGATGGGGGATTGATGCGCTCGGTTTTATTGGCAATCATTGTTCTCATGATGCTCATTTGGGTGGCGACAGGCGGTGTCCATTGGGGAACGGCGGCTGTGATGAGTATTGGGGCCGTCATGCTCGGCAGTGCGGTGTCTGTTTTGGGAGCCTTGAAGGCCCAAAAAAAGCTCAATGGGGCTTATTGGGCTGAAAAATTAGAAATCCGGCGCTTTCATGGTTTTGGTGCACTGGGGTGGATGCTGCTGGTCATGATGCTGATGACGGTGGTGTCTTTGGTGCCGTTGCCGTTGGGCTTGCTCGAAGTGTTGTCTCCAGCGGCGGCAGATTGGTATCGCGAAGCATGGCAAATTGCCGGAATGGATAAAGAATGGGGACGGCTGACGGCAGCCGGCGGCAGAACGGCTTTTGCTTTGTGGATGCTCGTCGGGTTTTTCGGCGTTTATTGGGGGGCCGTCCGGTTAGGGGGAACGCGCCAGCGCGTGACACGTATCAGCCATGTTTTGGCAGCGATGGGCGGTCTGTTCGTGGCGATGATGGGCTTGCGCTTTGTCGGTTATCCCATATCTTTGGGCGAAACTGGGGCACAATCGCCTTGGCATATTGGTTTGCCTGTCAATGTCAACCACTTGAGCGGCGTGATGCTCATGCTGACTTTGATGGCGTTGGGTGGCATATTGACCAAAAGACATCGAAATACCCATGCACGGCGCGCACTTTGGGGATTTTTATATCTTATCTTTGGCGTGTCCGTTGTCATGCTCAAAAGCCGAGGTGCAATTTTGGCTTTGGGGCTTGGACACCTTTTGGTGATCGGACTGTATTTTGCAGTGTCGCGCCAAATCAAATGGAAAACAGGACTGGCAATGGCCGGCGGTCTGGGGCTGATTCTGGCTGCTGTCTTGGTCATTTCTGCGCCAACAATCGGCCAAATCGTCGAAGAATATGAAGCGACAGAAATTGTTTTTGAGGCTTCAACAGACGATTTGCAGGCCGTGGATGCGCCCAAATCCATATCCAAAACACAAATTTATGCCGATTTGTGGCCAATGGCTCGCGATTGGGGCAGAGCAGGGATCGGACGTTCGGCATTTAACGATGTCTATCCTCAATATCAGGGATTCGGATTTGCCAAAAGATTCAGGCATGCCGAGAATGAATGGCTTGAAACATGGCTGGAATATGGCTGGCTAGGCGGACTTTTATGTCTGGTGCTTGGGACCATCGGCATTTTCAAGCTGGTTCGCATGGTCGGCAAACAGCAGCAGGAATCGAAACTGACCATTGGCATTTTGGCCGCATTATTGGCGGTGTTGATTCAAAATTTGTTCGATTTCGGCCTCAGATATTGGACCGTTGGCTTCCTATTTTGGCTTTTCTGCGGTGTCTTGGAGTCACGCCGTCAGCGTTGGCAATATGGCAAAATTGAACAAGATAAAGCCGAAATTTCGCAACGCCTTCAGATCGAATACGGTTTGGGGATGGGGATTTGGGCTGCAGCCATCGTGACTTCGTTATTCACGGCAAGCCTGGCGGTCGATGGTTTGACCGAGTCTGGCCTGAAACAACTTCAAAATACACCGGAATTCACGATATGTGCCCAAAACATGGTCGTTCGTCCCGGGTCTCCGGAAGTCCGTAAAATCATGGGATTTGCACAACTGGAACGCGCAAAAAATATCCAGCCAATAGCAGAAGATAAGAATTCCAAGCCTCAGGCAGAGAGTGGAGCAGAGGCTCCATCCAGCGCCGCTTCTTCACCGCATCAACATTGGTTAGCAGCACGTCATTGGCTTGAATCAGCCCATGCGAAAGCGCCGCGTCAGGGGCGAATCTCCCTGCATTTGGCCAAAACATGCCTTGCGCTTGGGGATTTGGAATGTGCGACAAAACATTTTCAACGAGCCATTCAAAATACGCCGCGTCTGCGTGAACTGGCCATGTATGAAATCGCCGGCATGCCGGAAAACTGGATTCAAATGCCCGAGGACGCAGTCTCGCGAGAAAGTCTGATTCGTGCCCTTAAAGAACGGCAGCGTTTTGATGTTGCCTCTCAGCTCATATCAGCATGGACAAATCCACAGTTTGACGTCGAACATGCCAAACTCATGTGCATTGTCTATGAATCCATTGGATTTATCGAAGGATGCCATACGCTTGTTGAAAATTTGGGCGATTTGCCCGTCACTGGCGATTTGTCCGTTACCCTGAATTATCTGAATCTCAAAACTCAATATATGATTCAGCATGAAGATTGGGAAAATCTCTTCAAATTATACGAAACAACCGAAAAAATATTGCAAACTCAGCGTGAATATTGGCGCAATAGACTTTATCACAGCGTATTTTATGGTAAACACCGCTCCCCTGAATGGTACCACAATGCGGTACCATCGATTTTTTGGCGTTACCGTCAGATTTCTGATGGCGACAAGCAATGGCGGTTTGACGATGCCTATTGCGGCGCATTCTATGCCTTCGAAATGGATCAAATCAGCCGTGCCGTTCGCGATGCCAAAGCCGCGTTAAGCATTAAACCGCATCATAAAGGTGCACAAAATATCCTTAAAGAAGCCGAAAAACGGCAAAAAAATCCCTTCAAACTTCAGGGAATTTCTCAATAATTCCCTTTTTTCAAGGGGGGCAAGCCCCCAGCGGCGCTATTTGCTTCGCAAATACGCGCCTTCCCCCAGCGGCGCTATTTGCTTCGCAAATACGCGCCTTCCCCCTTCGGCGCTATTTGCGAAGCAAATACGCGCCTCCATTCTTCCCAAAACGACAGTTATGAGTACCCGACGAACTGACAAAAAAACGTGAATTCTATGGTAGGATTCTAAAGAAGCTCACGCCTTTGGTGGGGTTTGGAGCAACGACCTAAAGGGGGGAGCGCAAATCCCCGGCGGGGACAACTCTATTATCGAAAGTTTCATGGACGATTTATCGGGTAAAAAAATCCCGTATCAGAGCAACTATGTACCAATCTATTCTTGATCTTCGTCAAACTCAGCAAGCCATTAAATTTCTCAAAGACTCGTTTGAACGCGAGCTCGCCAGGGCACTTCGCCTGTATCGCGTTTCTGCCCCGCTTTTTGTTGAGCCCAACTCAGGTCTTAACGATAACTTAAACGGCGTGGAACGTCCGGTATCTTTTGATGTGGCCGCCGGCGGCGCTATGCTGGAAATCGTGCATTCTTTAGCCAAATGGAAACGCATGGCACTTCATCAGTACGGTTATGAGCCCGGTTCTGGCATCTATACAGATATGAACGCCATTCGTCGGGATGAGACACCAGATGCACTCCACTCAATCTATGTCGATCAGTGGGACTGGGAACGTGTCATTCTGCCCGAAGAACGCACGATGGACACGCTGCGCACGATTGTTGAACGCATTTATGCTTCCATCAAATCCGTTGAATGGCTGGTTTGCAATCGTTTTCCAGAACTCAAACCAACGCTGCCAAATGAAATTTCATTCATTACATCTGAAGAATTGTTGCAGAAATATCCAAATTTACCATCCAAAGCTCGTGAAAATGCGATTGTTAAAGAACTTGGGGCGGTTTTTATTTCTCAAATTGGCGGTAAATTATCACACGGTATGCCGCACGATGGCCGCGCCCCAGACTATGACGATTGGGCATTAAACGGTGATATACTCGTCTGGTTTGAGCCGCTTAATTGCGCCGTTGAGCTGTCCAGCATGGGGATCCGCGTCGATGCCGAAGCCTTGCAACGTCAGCTCGAACTTTCCGGGCATACAGAACGCGCATCCCTGACCTATCACAAAATGTTGCTCGAAAATGCTCTGCCACAAACGATTGGCGGCGGTATCGGTCAATCTCGTCTCTGTCTTGTTTTGCTCAAAAAAGCACACATCGGCGAAGTTCAAGCAGCATACTGGCCTCCCGAAGTCATTGAAGATTGCAAAAAACAAGGCATCGGTTTGCTTTAAGTCATTTGATGGGGCTTCTGGGTGGGGCTTATTGGGGTTACGTCCCAAACCCTGTCAGGGCTGAGCCCCTTAGAACCATCAATAATGACTTACGGTTTTGTGAGTGTAATAATGCGTGAGTACTGACATTTTTGGGGCAAAATAGACCGCCTGCATCTCATTTTGCATCTCTGCAACGTACCAATTCGTAAATATTATAAGACTCGATGTACGCCTAGCTTTCTATAGGGTTGGAATTTTTTCAATACTACAAACATGAGTGGGATGTTTGCATTGCGCCCCCAATATCCATTGGGTTCCCCCTCCCCCGCCGTCCGACCGCCACCTGAGGCTCTGCACACCCACACGCGCATACACCAACCCCTTGGCGGCATCTCATCGCAAGAAAAAAGTCGTCATTCTCGCGACTGTGGCCGCTTTCGTCGGTATTGCCGTGTCTGCACGGGCATGCGGACGCCGTAGTCATGTCTGCCAAAAACCGTCTCGTCAGCGCAGTTTTCGGTGCATCATTACGTTATGTGAGGGCTCCGCGAATTGCGGTTGCACGAGATTTCGAGGTGGTGCACGCGAATTTGCCATAAAAACTCCGAAATAAAATGAATAAAACGTTAAGGGGGCAAAGCCCCCTTCGGCGCTATTTGCTTTGCAAATACGCGCCTACCCCCATTGCGGGGACACCCCGCAACGCCCCGTGTATTCTCAAGCTGTTATCCATTCTCACTGCATTATAATGATACCGATGCCGGGGATGGGGGCATGTGGTATCCGTGTTATTCCGTTGAAAAAGCAGTTGTGACGAAAAAAAATGCATTTTTAAAAAATAAAATTTGACCATTCACACCTACACGCGTATAAGCCGCCCTCGCTG
>JAGBXG010000483.1 GCA_017629415.1 Pseudomonadota bacterium
CCTTATCCCTTAACATACACAGACTGATCATATCTCAGCATGACCAAATTGCGAGCCCATAAATCGTGGGCTGTCACTGGCTGGTCCAAGTCTTCCTCAATCAGCCAGCGTGTGAAATGTGCACCAGCGGCATCGGTCAGCGGATAACCGCCCCCAAAACGCGGATTGATTTCCATCAGCTGCATTTCATGTGTCTCTGGATTCCAGAACATTTGAACGCAAATCACACCTCTTGCGCCCGGCAATGCTTCAGCGACACGCCTGACGAGTTCAATGATTTCCGGCGCATCTATCGTTTTGCCCTTGCTGACTTCGCCATCGCGGACTTCCAAGCGTCGACGTGGCACGACACACAGGCATTTCCCTGTTTTGGATGAAATATAGGCATCTGCCGTTACTTCGACACCGACACCCAAAGATTCCACGATATCATTTGCATGATCACCGGCCTGCATACGGCTTTTCAAAGCCTCGCGAGTCTCGACTCGCGAGGCCCCGACAGATCTCGAGCCATCCGCAGGCTTGACAAAACATGGGAAAATCCAGTCCGGATTGTCCAATGCCTCCTGCGGTGAACATTGCTGAAATGTCGGAAAGCCATTTTTGACAAACCATGCATGGGTTTTGCGTTTGTCAGCAGCGATTTCAATCGTCTCAAGATCGGAGACCAAAACATTGACACCAATCGCCTCAAATTGCGCTCTTGCTGCCGCCAAAATCGGCAGTTCTGTATCGATGGTTGGCACCACCCATCGAATATGATGAATCTCACAAAGCTTAAGCATCCGCGTTACAAAATCAGGATGTTTGCAACGCGGGACAATTGCTTGACGCTGCGCCAGCACAAAAGCAGGCGCAAACGGCTGCGCATCTGTCGCCAAAACGACACTGTCCATCCCAAGTTCACGGAATGTACGCTCCCAAATGTGCAGCAATTCCACGCGACGACCTGCACAAGACAAAAGAAGATTCTGTTGAGACATATATTGTTAATCCTTTTTTATGGTGGGGCCCTTGAAACCCCACGATAGGAACTTACGTTTGCTGTAGGTTGAACAATTCATGAAAACTGATGTTTGGGGCAAAACAGACCCCAAAAAAGAAAACTCAATCCGATGCATTTCCCATGAATTCGGGCATGGTTGCAGAATTGGCGTGGCTGATGCCACTTCGTTTAAGCACGGTCATAGCAGTCATGCACAAAATCTTCAGATCGAGCCATAGGGAAGCATGCTCGACATACCAGGCATCGAGATCAAATTTTTCTTCCCATGAAATGGCATTACGCCCGTTCACTTGCGCCCATCCGGTCACGCCGGGTTTGGCGTATTGGCGTTTGAGCTGATGCTCATTGTAGCGTTCAATATAACGCATGAGCAAAGGTCGTGGGCCGACGAGGCTCATGTCGCCTTTGAGGACGTTGAGCAAGGTTGGGAGTTCATCGAGGGACAAGGCACGAATTTTTTTACCGAAGTCTGACAGACGTTCGCCGTCTAATTTGGCATCTGTACCTTCCGGAGCATTGGTCATAGAACGGAATTTGAGCAGTTCAAAGGGTTTGCAGTCCAGACCAGGCCGTTTCTGTCGGAAAAAGATGGGAGTCCCCAAGTGATGACGGACAGCGATGGCTGTGCCAAGCAGAATGGGCCAAATGACGGCAAGTCCTGCGGTGACAGCCGCAACATCCAATGTACGCTTCATACCGTGGTAAGCTGCCGTTGCCCAAGGTTTGGTTGAATCCTCAATCACAGCATCAAAACAGGCTTTCCAACGTGCCAAAATGCTGGAGACATCGTTTTCGTCGGCAACAGATTTAACGATTTTGAGCAATGCTTCGGCGATATCGAGTTGTGACAGGGTTTCAAAAGCTTGAACAAGGCCTTCGACATCGCCCGGTGTCACGACAATACCGCAAGATTCATGGCCATTACCCTTGTCTATGAGATGAGCCAAATCTGAATCTGCCGGAGCTACAGCCAAGGGAATACAACCGGCAGCAATGGCGCTGTAAATTTTGCTGGGGGCACTGGTGGCATGTGCCATATCGGTTAAAGTCGCCAAGGCAACATCTGTGCGCACCAATAAATCGGCCCAAGCATCATCCGGCTGCGGTCCGATAAACCGCACGCAATCGAAGCATTTGCCTTCCCAAGCTTGGCGAAGGCGTGCTTCTCCGGGGCCAGATGCGGCAATGACAAATCCCACGCGCGAACGGTTTTCTTCGGAGAGCTGGGCTAAAAACTGAGGCACTGCAAATTCGAGAGTTGCGACATCATGCATGAGCCCCATGTTGCCAACATAAGAGAAAATACAACGCGTCTCCATCCAGCTCGATAATTCTTCGGGCAGAGCTGGAGAAGCCGAACGAAATTCATCCTGACTGGCACCATTGGGGATGACCCATGTTTTAGGATTGAAACCATAACGCTTTTCGGCATTGTTTTTCATGACATCGCCGATATGGACAACACCATCGGCATATTTCAGCATGTAGTGATTGGCTAATGTCATCACATGGGAGAGCCATTTTTTCTGAATGCCGGCAGCCTCAAGCGCATCGGGATACATATCGTACATGAGCGGTACGACGGCACAGCGATGCAAAGGTTTTGTCGCTACCATGATATGCGGCAGGAAAAAGGGATTGGTTGAAACCACGAGTACCGGTTTTTCCAGAGGATGTCCAGAGACATCACAGCCCGAAACTTTGAGCGCTTCCCCAAGTGCCTGAAGGGGATACAGTCCAAAAGTTAATCCTCGGGCTGCCAGTCTCCCCCATTTACCTTTGCGAAAAAGTCCGCGCCATTGTTCCGGACTGAGTGCCGCACACATTTCAGCCTGATGTCCATCGGCTTGCAATGTCCGTTTCATGCGTTCGAGCGGCCCACCGCCCACAGACGAAAAAAGACGAATCAAGGGTTTGTATTTCATATTGACCTCTTTTTTGTATTTTATTGCGGCATTTTCCGCGCATTGTATTGGCGTTTTGCCATTCAAAAAATAAGTTTTTGTAAAAAAGACTGTACGATTCTCTTGTATCGTCCAATGCGATGTTTTTCATTTCCAAGCCAGCAGACATCACGTGACAGATTTTGCTTTTGATTCAGAAATTGCCATAAAGATAATGGCAAACATCGTCAGAAATAATCCAAGGATAATCGAGAAATTCAAGGGTTCTTTAAAAAGCAGCACACCGATGCCAATAGCAGTGATGGGCTCAAAAACACCAAGCACGCAAGCTTGGGTTGCGCCGATACGTTTGGTGGCTGCAGCCAGTGTAATGGTTGAGACAAGGGTTGGAAGCAGGGTGAGTCCAAGCAGGCACAGGCCAACTTTGAGATCTGTGATCTTAAGAAAATCCTGAAAATCTGCACGCAGTAAAAAGACAATGCCCCCAAATAATAAGGCATAAAAAGTCAAAAGTATATTGGACATGCCTTTAAGGGCACGGCTTCGATTGACGATAATGATAAAAAAAGCATAGGCCAGTGCCGAAAGAAATGCCAGTAAAATGCCGCTCCAATGAAATGCCGCAGCAGGATCCGGCTGGCACAATAATGCAACGCCAATGAATGTCAGCACGACAGAAATCCATACTTGCCATGTGGGATAAACTTTAAAAAAGCACATGATAAGTGCAACAAGTATGGGACATAAGAAAACGATAGTCGTTGCGATACCCGACGGGATGCTGCCATAAGCGCTGAATAAAAAACTGCTGCTCAAGGCAAAAAGTATCCCTAAACAGCATAAACGGCCGCATTGTTGCGCGTTAATTTTAAAAGATTGACGCCGAATAAGAATCCATATGCCAAGCAGCAGCATGCCTATTTCATACCGGCAAAGCAAAACGGTATTGACAGACAGCTCGTACTCTTGGAGCAAAGGAAGGCCAAAAAAAGGATTCAGGCCAAACGCGATGCCTGCAGTAATGCCGCAAATATATCCTATGATACGATTTTTTTGCGGTGATTCACTTGTTTTTTGTTTCTGCAAGCGGTCCATATCAAGGATTTATCATTTGATGCACACCATAATAAGAAAGCCGTGCATAAACACGGCTTTCTGAGATTCAATGCTCAAAGCTGTATTAAATATTGACGACGATATCGTCTTCGGTGTTGGGCAGACCGTCAGAACCGCTAGAATAAAGCTTAATACGATTATCTATCTTTTCAAAATGGTAGGGATTGCCCCAAGGGTCATCGGGGATTTCGTCCATGAGTTTGCGATTATCGGGTGTATTGACAAGGGCTTCGAGATTTTCGGGGAATTTTTTGTAGTACAGGCGATAAGCTTCGCAGTTGGTTTTGAAGGCTTTCAGCTGTGTTTCAGCAAGACCGATATTTGCAGCTTCTTCTTGTTTTTTTGAGTTAAAAAAAGTCAGTGCAATAATGTCACACCCAGTAAGTCCTATCGAAGCCAAAAGACCTATTATAATCAAATATTTGTTCATCACCCTTCCAATCCAACAACTGAAAATCATTGTAAATAAAAAATTTAAATATTTTCAACGATATCGTCTTCGGTATTGGGAAGTGCGTCTGGACCGCTAGAATAAATTTTAATTTTATTACCAGATTTTTCAAAATTGTACTGATTACCCCACGGATCTTCAGGCACTTCATCGACCAAGGAGATACCATCTGGTGTGTTCACTAAAGCCTCAAGATTCTCTGGGAACTTTTTGTATTGTATACGATACATTTTGCAACTTTCTTTAAATTGTATCAACTGCGTATTGGCAATTTTTATGTTTGCTTTATCAGATTGCCCAATAACACTATAGCCGACCAACCCCATGATAGCGACCATCAAGGTGACGACGATCATGATTTCGATAAGGGTCATACCTTTTCGGAGGGCTTTGTTTTGCTGTGCATTGGCGAGTGCTTGCTGAATATTTTTGAACATGGACTTTTCTCCTTGGGTTAAATCATCACAAAAAGAGGCGGCGGCGTATGCAATAGCCGCCGCGCCGTGCGTATTTGCGGTTTAGCAAATAGCACGGCGTCTTTGTATAAAAAAGATGTTGCAAAATGTTAGCCAAACCCATCGCTTAATTGCATGATGGGCAACAGGATGGCCATAACGACAAAACCGATGGTGCCGCCCATCACGACGATCATGAGCGGTTCGAGCATGGCTGTCAGGGCTTCGACCTTAACGCTTGTCTGCTCTTCATAGTTATCGGCGACGGAGTTGAGCATTTCTTCGAGTCGTCCGGCGCGTTCGCCAACGCTTATCATGTGCGTCATCAAGGGGGGAAATTCGCCGCTTCGTTTGAGGGGGGCGGCCAGCGTATCGCCTTCTTTGATGTCATCGTGGGCTTTATCGACAACGCGAGCGAGGACTTCGTTGCCCAGAATGGCTTTCACGATTTCGAGGGCTTTGAGCAAGGGAACGCCACTGGAAAGCAATGTGGCCAATGTTTTGGAAAATCGCGAAATCGAAACGAGTCGAATCAGGCTGCCGAAAATAGGAATTTTGAGCAGAATGGTATCCCATTGCAGGCGGCCTTTAGGCGTGGAAACCCACTTTTTGAATGCGAAGACAAGACCAACACCGGCGATGATGACGACCCACCAATAGTTGGTCATGAAATCGGCGGTTCCCAGCAGCAGTTTGGTAATACCGGGCAATTCCTTGCGCTGCTGTTCAAACAGTTTGGTCACGCGCGGAATGACGAAAACGAACAAAAGCATCATCAAAAGCACGCCGATGACGATCATGATGATCGGGTAGACCATTGCGCCCGTGATTTTAGATTTTAGGCGCAGTTCGCTTTCCAAAAATCCCGTCAGACGTTCCAAAACGACGTCCAGGCTACCTGATGATTCGCCGGCGCGCACCATGCTGATATAAAGCGTATCGAAGATTTTGGGGTGATCGGCCATGGCATTGGCCAAGCTGGCACCTTCCTGCACCTTGGCTTTAATATCGGTCAGGGCGGTTTTCATCGTTTCATTTTCGGCCTGATCGCTCAGAGCGGTAAGGCATTCGACCAAAGGAATGGCAGCTTTTTGCAGTGTGCAGAACTGACTGGTGAAATCTTTGACTTCCTGACGGGAAACGCCGCCGCCGATCTTGATTTCTGATAGAGATTTTTTGCCGGATTCATTCTGAGCCGCTTTGGAACCGCCTTTTTCTTTGGCTTCACTGAGATAAATGCCATTCTTAAGCAGCATTTGACGCAATGCGGCTTTGTTGGGTGCTTCTTTAGTGCCCTTTTCAGTTTTTCCTGCGGCCGTCAGACCTTTGTATTCATAAAGTGGCATAGGTTAAATCTTGTGAAACAATATGGGTGCGGCAAGCCATCAGAATATTTGTCGATTTTGATGCTTAAACCTTTGTTTTTAAAACAGAATTTTGTTGCAATTCAAATTTTGAGTTCCATCCCATCCGATAGAAAAAAATACGCTTTTAATCTGCCGAATCCTGGGTGACGCGCAAAACTTCCGGAATACTGGTTTGACCGGACAAAACTTTGGCGATACCGTCTTCACGGAGGTTTGTCATACCATTTTTGACGGCTTCGGCCTTAATGGTCGAGGCATCTGCGCGCTGCATGACCAGGCGACGGATGGCATCGTTAATGACCATCATTTCGTAAATGGCGGTACGTCCTTTGTAGCCGGAGTTATTACATTCTTTGCATCCGCAAGGTTTGTACAGAATACCGCCCACGGCCTGTAATTGCGCCGGTGTGATGCCGATTTCCTCGAGTTCTTCCCGCGAGGGTTCGTACGGCATTTTGCACATGGGGCAAAGACAGCGAAGCAGACGCTGAGCCATGGAAAGTTCGAGGGATGACGACACGAGGAACGGTTCCACGCCCATATCGATGAGTCGTGTAAAAGCGCCGGCGGCATCGTTTGTATGCAATGTTGAGAAGACCAAGTGACCGGTCAAAGCAGCCTGAATGGCAATTTCAGCGGTTTCCTGGTCACGGATTTCACCGACCATGATGACATCGGGGTCGTGGCGCAAATAGCTGCGCAGTCCCGTGGCGAAAGTGAGGCCGATTTTGGCGTTGACGGGCATCTGGCTGATGCCTGCCAACTGATATTCGACCGGGTCTTCGACGGTCAGGATATTTTTATCGGGGGAATTGATGCGATTCAGGCAGGCATAAAGCGTTGTCGATTTACCGCTACCCGTCGGGCCCGTGACGAGCACAATGCCGTGCGGCTGCGTAATGGCGTGCGTAATGACACGGTAATGGCGTTCATTAAACCCGAGGTCTCGCAAATCGCGCAAAATGGACTGCTGATCGAGTAGACGCATGGTCACGCGTTCGCCGTGAACGGCCGGAGCTGTAGCGACACGGACGTCGATATCGCGACCGCCAATTCTGAAACGGATACGACCGTCCTGCGGAATACGTTTTTCGGCGATATTCAAGTTCGACATAATCTTGACGCGAACGATAATTGCCGAATGAAAACGCTTGGGCGCGCGTGTAATTTCTTTCAAAACGCCGTCCACGCGGAAACGGATAATGACGCTTTCTTCCGAGGCTTCGATATGAATATCACTGGCGTGTTCACGCATGGCCTGCTGGAAGACCATGTTCATGAGCTGAATAATTGGACCTTCGTCATCGCTTGCTGCACGATTGAGAATATCTTCGATTTTTTCGGCTTCTTCTTCTTCGCCGACAGGTTTTTGGCTGTCGAGGTTTTCGGCCAGATTGACGAGGTCGCCGCGTTTATCAAAAACGCCTGTAATCAGGGCACGGACGGCCGGGCGTGGCGCCAGCACAAGTACGGGTTCATGCCCGGTCATGACGCGAATGGCATCGATGCCGTCAATATTCAGAGGATCCACGATAGCCGTCAGCACGTAATTGCCACGCATTTGGAACGGCATGATGAACGTATCCATCGCGATCTGGTAATGATAATCTTTCGACAACGTTAAATCGACTTGTTCGATGTCGAACTTTTCCCAGACCTCGATGCCGTATTGCATGCCCAGTGCACGGACGACATCCATTTCCTGCACGGCTTTTTTTTCGATCAAAATCTCCCCGATACGTTTGGAGGGGTCTGTTGCCTGTATTTCAAGGGCTTCCGCCAGCTGTTCCGGCGTGATGAGTCTGTGATTGATGAAAATTTCACCGATGCGATTTCGACCGAACATTCAAATTACCCTGTAAATATCTGAATTTATTATCTTTTTAAATTTTCGAAGATTTTATTAGGGGGGGAGTATCCCCACGGTGTACGCAAAGTTCTTTTGGGGCTCCGCCCCAAACCCCGCCAAGGGGCTGAGCCCCTTGGAACCTGCAATGGATTTGACGTTTTTGTGAATGAGCCGGGTACTGATAACACTCGTTTTTTGGAAAAATGGGGACCCG
>JAGBXG010000484.1 GCA_017629415.1 Pseudomonadota bacterium
AACCTATGCAGGTGCTTGTAGCAATGACGGCAGCAAACGTTATTATTGCGACAATACCAGCAGTGTTATCGTTGAAAAAGACTGCAATGCTGGTACCGTTTGCGAAGTTAAGGATGTGAACATCACCAAGTGTGTTGCAGATCCTAACTGCAACAAAACAGAAGAAACAGAATCCAGCTGCTCCGATGGCGCCGATAACGACTGCGACGGCGATATCGACAGCAATGACCATGATTGCACAAACGATTCGAACGGCGTTTTTTTAAGCTATAAACTTAACACAAGCTGCGAGCCTTCTACCTATCAGGCAGGGTGCGGTGCGGATGGAAGCAGAGGTCATTACTGTGGCAAAAGTTCAGAAGTTATCACAGGAATGAACTGCTATCCTGGTACGGTTTGCCAAGTTCAGGGCGCGAACTATGTCAGATGCGTTGTGGATCCCAGCTGCATCAAAACAGAAGAAGCCGAAACCAACTGTACTGACGACATGGATAACGACTGCGATGGCCTGATTGACAGCCTAGATTTTGATTGCACAAGTGATGCTGACAACGAAAACACCAAGCTAGGTGCGCCCTGCGATCCCGCTACCTATCCAGGTTTTTGCAGTACAGATGGCACCAAACGTTATTTCTGCAACACTGAAACAGGAGTTATCGCAGGAAGTGTGTGTTACGATGGTAAAGTTTGCGAAGTTCAGGGTACGAACATGACCGGATGTATTGTAGATCCTAACTGCGATAAAAGAGACTCCCATGAAATCACATGTTACAATGGTCTCGATGACGACTGTGACGGCTTTATCGATGACACTGATTATACCTGCTGGCCGACCTATATTTAACAGTTCTTGCAACACCCCAATCTGTACCCATGTGGGTACCAATCCCATTGTCTGACAGGATGACGCACCATGTACGGCATCATTCCCATCAAAATACGCGATGCGTATGGCCGCTTGCGGCCATAGCAAAGCGAAAGCCGGCGTATGCCAAAGGCATAGCCGGCATGCATCAGACATTTTCACAAAGATGCATTTTACTATTTGTTTGCCGGCTCAATCTTAATATACTTAAAGGGTATGTGCCTTTTTAAGGCTGTGGAGAGATTGAGATGGCAAAGATTGACCCCAAACAGATGAAATCAGCGGCGGCAGGTGCAAAGAAAGCTGCCTCGATGGGCGGTATCAAAGCGCCAATGGTGCCCAAACCGCGAGTACAAACTCCCGAACAACTGAAAAAGCAGGCTCAAGCTAAAGCCAAAGCTCGAGCCAAAGCAATGATGCGCATTCTGATAGTGGCTGCTGTTCTTGCCGTTGTTGGGTTAGTCGTCTATTTTGTCAAATTCCATGGCCGCATGCCCAAAGATGCCTTTCAGAATGCATTGGAATATGCCTACAAAAATGATGTGGACAAATTCCGCACCACATTCACCACAGATTCCGTCGAACTTGTGGAAAATGATCCCGACAAGGCCAATGATATCTGGCTGCACCTTATTGACGGCATCACACCGCCCCAGAAACCTGAAGTGCTCAGACAGGATAGTGAAGAGAATAAGGGAATTAAAACAGCTGAACTCAGTGTCAAAATTGACGGTGATCAGCGCACAGTACATATGCGTCAAGAAGACGGCACGTGGAAAATTAATCTGAATGTGGCCATCAACCCTCGAAAAGTCACGCTTCCCGATGATATTCCACCGGAATATATTGAAAACTTTGAAACATCTGATGAACCGGAGGCCTGGTGGGAAGAAGGCGAAGAGAAAAAAGATGACAAAAAGAAAAAGGGATTTTTTGCCAAATTTAAGAAATAAAAGGCATTTATCGACTGTCTGAACAGGGTTCGGTCATGTTTAAGCAGCTTTTTTAAAACAAACTCATCAGCACGCTAAAATTTTATCATCACAATCCTAACCACATAATGGTTTGTCATCCTCCTAAATTCATGTTATTTTATTAAAAGCTGTACGCTTATGGAGGTTGTACTATGCGTCGTGGATTTACCATTTTAGAAGTTCTCGTTGCCTCAAGCATCCTTGCCATTGGCAGTCTTGGAGTGCTCGGCATGCTGATCACCACTATTGAAAACAACCGCGCCTCGCGCCTGCGTACGGATGCAATCATTTTAGCAGAGCAGCAACTTGCAGACATGGAATTTTATGGCACATTTAAGCCACAAGACAGGATCAAGAATGGTCAAGCTAAAGATGTTTTCTTAATAGAAATATCTGAAGGCAGTTTTAATACTTGGGTAGTATGGAAATCCGTCAATGCACAAGGTATTCACACAAACGATGCATCCCAAGATATTTATACTATAGGATATTTCAAGCTTC
>JAGBXG010000485.1 GCA_017629415.1 Pseudomonadota bacterium
ACATGACATACGCAAAGTCACCCATCGCTGACGAAATGCCAAGCTACCCAAAAAAAGGGTGAACGTGTTCCCATTTCCCCCCAAAAACAATAGCTGTCAGTACTCATTTAACCAAAGAAAAACGTCAAATCCATGGTAGGTTCCAAGGGACTCGGCCCATGGGCGTGTTTTGGGGCAGCGCCCCAAAAAAACTTTGCGTACACCGTCCCCCTTTGGCGAGTGTTGGGGCAGAGCCTAAAAAAAGTTCGTGTGCGAAACAGAAGGATTTATCGGAATTTCATGCGTCTATATGGCGTTTGTGCTAAAATGCAGGGTTATTTGGGCGCGTTGTGTGCCGCATTGATTTAAAAAAATTTCTCAGCTGTTGTTGACCGTCCAAATCTGGAGTTTTGATATGTCGCAGTCTTCAGAACAGTCACGTCAAGTCGTTGAACTTCTTCGCAATCGTATGAAATACGATGTCATGGGACGTGACGATGTCGTCGATCTCATCATTGTCGCCCTGCTGGCCGATGGTCATATTTTATTGGAAGACTTTCCGGGAAGCGGCAAAACGACACTGGCCAAAGCCCTTGGCGCAAGCATCAGCGAAGAAGGCATAGAACCCAATATGAGTGCCTTCCGACGTATGCAGTTTACCCCCGATTTGCTGCCAGGCGATATTACAGGCGTCATGGTTTTTGATCCCGATGCCAATGTCTTTCAGTTCAGACGCGGTCCCATCTTCACACATATTGCACTCGTCGATGAAATTAACCGTACTTCTCCGAAAGTACAATCAGCTTTGCTCGAATCGATGGGCGAAAAACAAGTCACGATCGACAATGCCACACACAAACTGTCGGATCTTTTCTTCGTCATTGCGACCCAAAACCCTTTAGATGCCGTCGGCACTTATCCTCTGCCAATTGCTCAGCTCGACCGTTTTATGTTCAAAATTCGCATGACCAATATTACTCGCGAAGCCGAGCTTAACGTGATCAAAAGCTGGGGACGACCGAGAGAAAAATGTCAGATGCAACAGATTTCTGTGGCTCAAATCCTCACTGCCCGTGAATCTGTACGCAACGATATCACCGTGGCCGACGATGTCATGGAATGCCTCGTCGATATCATCCGGAATATTCGTGAAGACAGCCGGTGTCTGCAAGGCGCATCCACGCGTTCACTCGTTCAGGCCGTGCCTGCCCTCCAAGCCCACGCTTTTATGAACGGACGGACGTATGTTTCGGCCAAAGATATCGAAGCACTGGCGCTGCCCCTCTTCTCACATCGTCTGCAAATGGCCCCAGGTGCCGGAAATGCCGATACTTTAGTCACAGACTCGATGGCCAAACCCATGCAAACTCTGTCATCTCAACTGATGCGCAAATAGATTTATACCCTTAAATTCCAGGGCATAAGCAAAGCTCTTTTTGAGGATCTGCCCACAGCGTACGCAGAATTCTTTTGGGGGCTTCGCCCCACCCCTCGCCATGGAACCCACAACACGGATTGACATCTTTGAAAATCGAATCGTTAAACTGTGCTGCCGTCCACATATGAAGAGGGGGTAGCGGCGTATTTGCATCGCAAATAGCCGCGAAGGGGGAAACTTCCCCCCCCACACACACCAATATGGCTATCTGCGAAATCTCCCATTATGAGTCTTTTGGTATCAAATTTTATATTAAGTTTAATTTAGTACATTTTATACACAAATTAGATTTATGAGTAGAATATCATTTGCATCAAGAAAATTTCTGACAACACTCGGACTGGCATGCGGACTGATGTGGTGTACGCCTGCACTGGCGCAAAGCGATATTTTTGAAACGGCTGCAGAAAGAAATATTTTTCAGGCGGCTGGTGAAGGCCATTTCATTAAAGCGCGTCAGGATGCGGAAAAGCTGCTGGCTGAGAATCCAGATTCGATTGCTGCGAACTACACGATGGCGATTGTCTTTTGGCAAGGTGAAGGCAATCAGCTCAGAGCCATGCAGCAGCAAAAGAAAGCACTGGCTTTGTTTGAAAAGGCATATTGCGATGAAACAGGCATTCCGAAATCGTCGGATTTGCAAGCCTGGCATCAGCGCATGATGAAAGATTTGTCACGAATTTATGCCGAATTGGACAATCGTGATGAAGAAATTCGTGTGCACGAACGCATTGCCGAATTGTATCAAACCGGTTTGTCTATCGATGCCACCTGGGCACTCATTAAATTGGGACGTTTCGACGAAGCACGAGAAATTTCGGAACAGGCCATCAACGCACCGGATAATTTTTACGCCTCTCAGGCTTACAATAATTTGACAGCGATTGAGGATGCCAAACACAGCCATTTGGCAGCTTATCACGCCAGCCAGAAAGCTTATGATTTTTCGGCCGGCAAATCATGCGTTATCGGAACCAACTATGCACGATCATGCTGCCTGCTGCTGGAATACGATAAAGCCTCCGAACTGTATCTGAAAGCTCGCAATGCCCAGCGCGACTGCGTCATATCCCCCATCCGTGAACTGGCACGTCTCTATATCTTAGATGCCGCATGGCAACGCGCCATCTCAGCGATGGAACAGGTCCAAAAACAATATATTGAAAAGCAGCTGGTATCGCAGGTCGAAATGGTGAATCGTTCAACACTGGCGGTTTTACTGCACGCGATGGGCTTTTCGGAACGATCACTCACATTGATGAAAACCGTCATTCATGCACCGGCACGCCTGGGATATGACAGCTTGGACAAAGCACAGACAGATATGGCCAACCATATCCTTTTCTATGCCATCGTCAGTGATGCCATCAAACGTCAGCATGAACGGCTCGATGCCTATTACCGCATAGAACCTTTCTGGATTTTTAAATCCGGTGTCAGGGAACGCGTCCGGGAATTGCAAAAAGACCTCAGCATGATGCAACGCATGCAATGGTCCATGAATCAAAAGGCTTTCAAAGGCGCCCTGAATGCAAAAAATCTCAAATCATTTATCTTGCCGTATTATGTCCTCGATCCCTATATCCATTATGCCGTTGTCGATGCATTGGGACGACGTACAGCCGAATTTATGGTCGATTATCAGGAATCGGTTCTGCCCCCTGAAGAACGCAAAATCTTATCGGTCATATTTGATCATTTCAGAGCTTATATTGCCTGGCGTGACGGCGATCTTGACAAAGCTTTGACACATATCGCCAACGTGGAACGCGATATCAAGCCACGTATGACGATCATGCTAAATCAGACAAGACTCATACAGGCCGACATCTTGCGCCAAAAAGGTCAAATCGATAAAGCGTTTGAAATGATGACAAAAGTTTATCAAGTCTTCCCGGCTGCATTCAGACATTTCGATGTCAAACTGCCTGTCTCGTTTGATACCTCCATGACAGAGACCACAGATGAAGCAATAGAAAATGCCTACAAAGCCCTTCAGCAAAGCCCAAGATTTGAAGAAACCGCCAATGCGCCGTTTGTCATCAGCGCAAATCACAGCGACCAGATGATTCAAATCTGCCTGGGGTCACCATTCGGCGTTCAATATGCCTGTTCATCGCTCAACCCTAAAGATTATGCGGCGGAAATCGAAGACAAACCGATGCTGCCGGAAATTGTCGGCCAATTTTTACATGCAGTCTTCACCCCAAAAGTCGATCTTTCACAAAAAGATTTGAACTCTTTGGATGGTTCACCGGTTCAAATCACGGCAGATCAAGCACTCGAAAATCTGCTGGGTGTCAAAAAACGCCCCGAACACGAGGATGAGGAATAAATGATGCGTCCGAGATTTTATTTGATGCTCATCTTTTGCATGCTGCCAGTCTACGCAAAGGCGCAAGATATCAATCTGCAGGACAGTGTGCCCCAAAAACCTGATTTGTCCGATGTCAGCGCCATCGAAATGCCGCCGATGGATCCCTATACCCTGACATTTGTTCCACCTATGCCTGAAGGGGCACAAAATATCCGTTCCAAAACAGACTGCGAAAAAGCCGGCGGTCAGTGGATAAAATCAAAACTCGATATTTTAAATGCACCGCCTGCCTATGCCCAGTTCCTGGACGAATCATTCAAAGACCATACTCCGGCTTATGGATGCCAAATCGATCGCGCCAACACCGGACTTTGGCTCAAAAGCCAGTCTAAAGCCGAAAACTTCAAGGATGAAACCGTCACGGGATTTGCCTGGTTTGTCAACGGCAAGGCAGAAGGCTGGATTGTCAATCTTGCGGCACCCGGCCAACAAGCCTCACGCCTGAGTCAGTATAAAAAAGGCCTGTTACACGGCACAACCTTCACATGGGATACTTCCGGCATCCTGCGTTCCGTCGAAACTTATGAAAACGGCATATTAAACGGCACTTACGAAAAATATCAGGAATGCCTGCCCACTGTTCTCGGCTCTTACACTCAGGGCAAACCATCCGGCACTTGGGAACTCTCTGAAGAACCCGGGATGATTCACCAGAAAGTTTACTATTCCCGGAAAGCACTGCCTGCCGAACTGCCGGATAATACCCCGGAAAATACAGAGGCGTATTGGTCCGAATGGTTTAACGGCGACGGCGTCAAAATTGCCGAAGGATACAGCGTTGCCGGCAATCCGACCCAAACTGCCAAAAAAATCGGCAAAATTCAGTTCTATTCTGCCAAAGGCAAACCATGGATTACCGTCCAATACGACGGACACGGCAATATTGCCGATCAAGACACCTTCAAACGCTGTACACCGGACGATAATCCCAATGCCCCCATTCCGGCATACATCGACTACGATCATGAAAATCTCGAGATTTCATGTAAAAATTATGCTTCAGAAGTCTACCGCAAAATCCAATTTTATCAGACAGGCGAATTGTGGAAAACCATTAACATGGTCAATGATACCCCGGAAGGTCTGATACATGAATACCATCCCACCGGCGAATTATTGGCCGCCTATCAGATGAAATCCGGAATTCCTGAAGGCACAATCAGCTTTCTCGATAAAACCGGAAATCCCATGGACATCCCAAACACCATCCGCAGCGGCAACGGACTCTTCAAAGCCTTATGGCATAACGGAAATCCCCGCGAGGAAGGCCGATATGTCAACGGAAAAAAAGAAGGCAGATGGACAACCTGGTTCGACAGCGGTTCCAAACAATCCGAAACCGATTATTCCGGCGGCAAAAAAAACGGACTCTATAAAGAATGGTATCTCAACGGCGTCACCGCCGTACAAATCCACTATCTGAATGAAGCGCGTCATGGTGAAATATCGTTCTATTATCCCGATGGACGCATCGCAGCCACCTATCAGTTCGCAAACGACAAACTTAAAGACACGGCTTACGAATACACACACAGCGGAAGCGTCGCAAAAGAAACCGATTACAACGGCTTCATGCAATTCGATCAAAAACAATATTTTAATGACGGTTCCTTGCAGGCTGCCGGTAAAATCATTCCCGGATTCGGAGACGGCACGCGCACGGGAAAATGGAAATATTACCTCAAAAATACCAACACCGTCTGGTATTCTGCCGAATATGATTACGGCAGTATTACGACCGATGCCGGCCTGATTTGCGAAACAAGCAGCGGAAAATTTATCATCGACAGCAACAACCGGGAAGTCGGATGTCAGCTCTGCGCCGTCAACCGAAAAGCACCGCTCACCCCCACAAAAGTCCGGGAAGGCATGTGGGAATGGTTCAATGAAAATGGCAAACTTGAAAAACGCGGCGCCATCCATCTCGGCCATCTCAACGGCAACTGGGAATATTATTATCCCAATGGCAATCCCATGCTCAACGGCAGCTACGACATCGATCAAAAAGTCGGCACCTGGAAAGGCTATTTTTCAAGCGGTGCCCCCAAATTCCAAGGCCGATACGACAAAGGCGTCGAACAAGGCGAATGGCTCACATTCCACGAATCCACACAAAAAACGGAAAGCAAAGGCCAATTCATCGACGGAAAACGACACGGACAATGGATTTGGTATCACTCCAATGGTGCCATCCGCGAACAAGGCACCTTCGATAAAGGCAAAGAAACCGGCACATGGACGCAGTTCTATGAAAATGGGGCCAAAAATGGCGAAGGTGCCTACATCGACGGCAAACGCGACGGCACATGGACCTGGTGGAGAGAAGACGGCACCGTCTGGCGCAAAGCTCAATACGCCAAAGGCAAAGAAATCAAAATACCTTAACCTTTCTCAAACACCGCAAATGGCTTCGATTCGCCCACAAACCCATGCCCATCCCATTGTTTAAAAAAACTTTTCTTGAGGGGGCAAGCCCCCTGCGGTGCTTTTTGCGCGGCGTATGGCGCAACGCGACATAGACGCGCAACGCAAGGCGTATGGCGAACCGAAGGTTCAGCCATAGCCGCGCAAATACGCACCTACCCCCTTTGCGGGGACACCCCGCAACGCCCCGTCCTCATCCCCAAGTTTTCATATTTTAACGACAGAGTAAAACGCATGATTCAAACCCTGATCGCACGCGGCGTACATATCCCTGCCCCTGCAGCTATCGTTCTCGAAAATATCGACATCGAACAGATCAAACCCGGTGTCACGCTCTATCCCGGTACCGTACTGCGCGGCCCCAAAACCTACATCGGAAAAAATGCCGTCATTGGTCTTGGCGGCGGCGCGTTTATCGACAACGCACAAATCGGAGAACGTGCCCAAATCATGCAAGGCGTATACAGACAATGCACCTTGCTCGACGATGTCGTTGTCCGAAATGGTGCCGAAATCCGCGAAGGCACCCTGCTCGAAGAAGGCGTGGAACTCGGACATACCGTCGGTCTCAAGCAAACCATCATGCTCTCTCATGTCGTTGCCGGCTCTCTCATCAATTTTTGTGATGCCCTCATGGCCGGCGGCACAAGCCGAAAAAATCACTCCGAAATCGGCTCATGCATGGCCCTTTATAATTTCACCCCTCAAGGCGATAAATTCGCTTCATTATTCGGCGATATCGAAAAAGGCATATTCCTCAAACAACCGCCTGTCTTTGTCGGCGGCCAGACTCAAATTGTCAGCCCCGTTGAAGTCGGCTACGGCTCCGTCATTGCTGCCGGTTCAAAAATCACCCGAAATCTCGAATCCAAACAAATCATTGCACAATCCCAGGCAAATTTTCAGGCAGAATTTGACCCCGAAATGATTTATGCACCGGATCATAAACTCCGCGTCACTCAGCATTACATTTATCAACTTAAATTATTACAATATTGGTACCAGAATGTCCGTCTCAAGCTGTTCACAGGCACAGAAAAAGAATTTTTGATGCTCTCGGCATTAGAACGCATCCAATCCGGTATCGATGAACGTCAAAAAGGACTGAAAAAATTTGTCGAAAAGCTCCCCAAAAGCCTCGAACTTCATCAAAAAAATGGCAATCTTAAACAAATCCAAGCCCATCAGACTGCCATTGAGCTTTCAGCCAACTCCATTGAACTGAACGCCAATGATGCCTTTATGCAGCATGATTTCGAAGCCATTGTCACCCATCTGCGCACCCTCATACGACAAGGCAAATCTTACCCCGAAGCCATGAGTTTGTTAGCTGATGTCTAAATTTGTCCCCTCCCCCCAAAAAACTCTAAATCATCCCTCTTGATTATGCTTAAACTCACTTCCCCCTTGTCCTTTTTGTGCAGGGGGAACAGGCGTATGCAAAATTCTTTTGGAACTCCGCCTCAACCCCCGCCAAGGGGCTGAGCACCTGGAATCCACCATGGAGACTTACGGTTTTTGTGGGTTAGCCAACTTTTTTCAAACCCCAAAATCCAATCTAAAAAGTCATCCCCAATTCCAAATTTCCAGGATTGACATTCACCCCCATGGTTACACCATCGGCAATGGTATGCGTATAATGATAACCGCCATAACCGGCCATGATCACACCGCTTGCCACCAATCCGCTGCCGATGCCAAGCATCATAACACCAGGCACATACCGCTCATCCAAGTTGATATAGTAGGAGCCTTTATTACTCTCATGAGATTCTACAGATGTGACCGTGTTGTATTTAAACATCAAATACAAACCGGCAGCCATCAAACCGAGCCCGGCAATGCCTACGCCCGTACCTGTCCACATGATGGCACCATATTTTTTGAGCTCACGTTCCTTTAATTCTTCAGCGACCAAGCCTTCAACACTGTTCGCCAAACGTGCGTTCAAAGCCTGAATCTGGTGCTGAGCATCTGCAAGTTCAGACTGGCACTTCGTAAGATCCTTTATCTCACAAAGGTCTTTTTCATGCTCTGCCCTGTAATAAGCATCGAGCATTCTTTTATAAAACTCATCCTCAACGGCGAAGTATTGCGTATTTTTAATGGCATCCAAATAAGCTTTTTTGGCCTTCTCAGTCTGTTTCAAGGCCATATATGTCATACCTGCCGAATAATTCACAAGCGGTGAACTCGAACAAATATTGAGCAGCTGCTGAACTTTAGCTTCTGCCTTTTCGTAACGCCCCAGCGAATATTCTTCACTGAATTCGCTGAAAGTCACTTGCCATAACTCATTTTGATCCAGACCGACGCAATTATTTCCAGGAACTTCTTGAGCCACAGCATAACCGCTGACACCTGCAACAACAAGTCCAAGTATCATACTGCTCATTTTCCGAAGGATCGATTGTGTCATACCTGCTCCTGAAAAAATAAACGTCCATCTTCGGCAAACTACGTCACATGCGTACTTAAATCAATATTTGAATAAAAAATTAAGAACCGCAAATTCATAAACCGCACAATGTTTTAAATGCCCCAAACATTTCGGATTCAAAAACGGTCTTCCAATGCTGAAAACTCAAAACATCAAAGGCCTTATCATCCCCTAAATCACGATATAAAGGCGTTTGAACACATTTGGCTTCAAGATTATCTGTATTGGCCGGATCCAGGCTTTCAAATAGGATCTCATGACGGCCAGACGCAAAAATCTGACACAAATATGACAACAACGATTCGGCCTCTTGACGATTCGGCAACAGCATCGCCTGAGTATGAGATTGAGATGACGGCGCGATGAGCTCGCCGGTATTTTGAAATGCCACAAAATCACCAGGAAGCGGCAACCCCAATAAAGCCATCATGCAAACAACAGCCCCAAAATTGGCACAATTCAGAAAGTGTCAAGCAACAATCGCAACCTTCACGGCTGAAGGTGGAACTTTTACTATTTTTTATTCTTACTCTTGCCCAAAAATTGTTATTTTCCCAGATGGCAAGGAGTATAAATTCACATTTGAAAATTCAAGAAAAGCCTGAGCAATTACAAGTTCTATGACTACATCAAAACAATGTAATAAGTGGCTTTGAGGTGATCATCACAAATTGCCTGCTTTTAATCTTGCTGAGTTTGAGTCTAAATATTTTGACAC
>JAGBXG010000486.1 GCA_017629415.1 Pseudomonadota bacterium
CGGGTCCCCATTTTTCCAAAAAACGAGTGTTATCAGTACCCGGCTCATTCACAAAAACGTCAAATCCATTGCAGGTTCCAAGGGGCTCAGCCCCTTGGCGGGGTTTGGGGCGGAGCCCCAAAAGAACTTTGCGTACACCGTAGGCAAAGCCCCGGCGGGGTTTGGGGCAGAGCCCCAAATGTGTGCGTCAAAAGACGGCAAAAAAATTATGACAGTTTATCGGAGGTCATAAGACATGGCATTCGGTAACCTTGATCGGCACTGAGATTATGCGGCAAAACCATAAAGCTGTTCGCCAAACGCAGACGTTTCCATTGCGCACGAGGCAGCATCGTCAGGAATTTTTGAATATATTTGATAAGCAAATCATCATCGGGACAAAACGCATGACATTTGGCTTTAGCCAGTTCAAAAAGGGCATCAGCCGGTCGTCTTTCAAAGCAATACCATGTAATCAGTGCGTCTAACAAAGGGTATGGCATGAGATCTTTCTCATCGGCTTGATGCGTCTGTGATGGTCTGAGTTCTGCCGATGGCGGCTGTGCAAACACAAGATCAAGAGCCGGAATGTTATAATAATTTCGAGCCCATTCAAGCCATTGTGAAACAAGTGTTTTAGGTATATTCCCAATCGGATCAAGACATCCGCTGGAATCACCATCCATTGTCGTATACCCCACTGCTGCTTCAGATTGATTGCCCGTTGTCAGCAGCATCGCATGGTGTGCATTCGCCAAGGTCCAGATAATAGAGGAACGCATACGAGCCTGGACGTTTTGCAATGTCAGATCATCGTTTTCCCAAGTCAGCTGGCGGCCAAGTGTCGTTTCAACAGTTTGTAACGTCTGATGTGCAAGGTCAGCAATAGGAATAATATGACAATCAAAACCGTAATGTTCCGCCAGTTTAACGGCTGCTTCTCGCGTCGCAGATGTCGAAGACGCCTGACTTGGAAGATAGGCTGTAAGCAAAAATTCGCGCACTTTTTCTCGCCGGGTTTCTTCATCCGCCTCAGAATATAAATATTGAATCAAATGCGCTGCAATCATGGCAACCATCGCAGAATCACGACCACCGGAAAGCGCCAAACATAGCTTACGAATCCCCGAACGACGTGTGTAATCATGAAGCGCAAGACATAATGCCAACTCAAGTTCAAGCTGAATATGATCTTCAGCTGTTTTAAGCTGTTGAGCAGATTTGATATGCGCCAACGTCGGATCAAAACCAGCGCACGGTTTATCTTCCGAAGTAGTCACTACAACATCGCGATCAAACACAAAACGCGGTGCAAGGGCTAAAATATGGCCTTGATGCAAAATATAACCACCGCCGTCATAAACATGAGTACCGTCATCCGAACCCAGCAAGTTCGCTGCCAACCATGTGATCTGGCAAGCTTTGCTCAGTTCAATGCGATCCTGAAGGGTGAATGTAAATTCGTCGTATGCATAAGGACGTGCTGCGATTTCAACACAAATGCTGCCAGCCTCAGGTATAGGCTGCACACTGGGATCACCCCATATAATGCAAAGTTTTTCAAAGCCCGGTAGTTCTACATTCAATGCACCAAAACTCGCACCGGCATGCAATTCATGAGGTTGTGAAAAATCCCATGCATCAAAATAACGATGTTCATCGGCATGATGATTGGCATAGCGCTTCGGCACAAGGGCTTTTAAACAACCATCGTGAAATACGGCTGCTGTATTGTAATATTTCCCCTTATGATTCACAGGAGCCCCCAGCACAACCGTCATACCGAATGTCATGGAAGCTATTTCGGCCAAAATCGCTTCGGATTTTTCATACGTATCAGAACGTAAATATAAATCCTGAGCATCCGGACCACCAATCACCAATTCAGGAAATACAAGCAGTTCAACTTGTGCTTCTTTGGCTTCATAAATGGCTTTTTGAATAAGAGATTTCTGTTCGGACCAAGCTTGAATGGTCAAATTTATCGCGGCAATAGCTGATTTTATCATGATGATCTTATTTTAAACCGATGGAGGATCCCATCTTGCCCCAAAACATAAACAATCAGTACCCGGTTAACCCACGAAAAACGTTAATTCTATGGCGTGTTCCATGGGGTTATAGCCCCTTGGCAGACTTTTTTGCCGCAGAATAGCGCCCTTTTTTCGTCAGCTGCGTCATTCAAGTCGGTCACGTGTACCAACACGTTCCCTCCTTTCATGCCTTGCTTCCTCGAACTCACATCCATTCTGCGGCAAAACAATTCGCATTCACGAATTGTGAAATCTACCCAAGCGGATTCCAAGAAAGAACTACGTTCCACTGAAAGAAACGTCATCGAATCGCAATGACGGTACGCGCACGGCATTATCGAGTCTGGGATCGTTGCCAACTTCGACAAGTCTGTTCCAAATATCGAGAGCATTGCCGTCGATGTTCATTTCGGAGATATTTTGGGTCAGTTTACCGTCTTGAATCGCAACACCGGTAATACCGTATGAAAAATCACCGCGAACATTATCTTTATTACCGCCCAAAAAACCAGTCAGATAAATGCCGTCTTTGACATCGGCAATCATGGCCTCAAGTGAACGTGAACCAGGCTTGAGAACAAGATTCGTTCTGGAACCGCTTGTCACATCAAGCTTAAGTTTACGTGCTGCATAAGTGTCGAGAAAATATTGTTTGAGCGTACCGTTCTCAAAAATGGAGGCATCGTGCGTAGAAATACCTTCGCCATCAAATAATCTGGATGAAATACCGCGAACAATATGCGGCATATCGATAAGCGTCAGCAAATCAGAGCCCATCTTTTGACCAATCTTATCCAGGAAATACGATTGCTTCTGAACAAGCGCCATCCCGTATAAGGGTTCCAGATATTTCTCCAGGAAAAGAGCCGCCGCACTCCTGTCCATAATGACAGTACGTTTGCCAGATGCCAGTTTCTTTTGCCCAAGGGTATAGGCCGCATATTTCGCAACAATATCCACCGTCGTTTCAATCGGAGCAAGATCACTCAAATAACGCGCAGATGTACTGTAGCCTTCCGATGGCTTTTTATCTCCATCATTTAAAACAATACTCAAGCCGTTATAACAAGAGGAACCTTTACGCGTACCAAAAAACCCATTCGATGTGGCAAGCATATAGGTAGAATACGAATGACCTGAAAATGCCTGAACATCAAAAACAGGCAATTCACTGCGCCCATAGCCAAGTTCTTCAATTTTTTTGCAAATATCAATGTGATATTCAGGCTTAATTTCTGGAATCTTAGCATCGTATAAATCGAGATCGATTTCTGCACGATTGGCATATTTTTCAGATTCCGCCAACCCACGGCACTCATCTGCCTCAAGCAGACGTGTCATATCAATGCCTTTTTGAATGAACGTTTCAAGCGATTCCTTGCGCATATCTGATGTCATGAAATTGCGATAACGACAATCTACAAAAAGATTCAAAAACAGACTGCTCGTATTGTCGCTTTGCATTTGATCGATTTTTTGCTTACGCCAATCGATGGAAAAACTCTGTGCCTGAGAAATACCAGCTCGCACGCCCTGAGCACCAAGCTTTTTGGCGGTTTCCATGGCATAATTAAGAACCATTTGCATATCCGACATTATACACCTCCAACAGTGATGGAAGAAACGAGAACGGAAGGCATGCCTAAACCAACGGGCGCACTCTGACCTGCTTTGCCGCATGTCCAGGTGCCGTTATCAATGGCAAAATCATTCGCAACCATCGTAATCTTAGACAACGTATCCGGACCATTGCCGATAATATTCACATCTTTAATGGGTGCCGTAAGCTTACCATCTTCAATGAGATAACCATTCTTCACATAGAATGTGTAATCCCCTGCCCCGATAAACACCTGTCCGTTGGTGTATTTTTCACAATAAATGCCGTACTTAATACCGGCAAACAGCTCCTCTCGCGGATGCGTCCCATTCTCCATCATCGTTACACGCATGCGCGGAACTGGTGCAAACTGATAATTCTCACGGCGACCATTGCCCGTCGATGCAATACCGTAATGCTTGGCACTGATCTTGTCATGCATATAGCTTTTAAGAACGCCATTTTCGACAAGAACCGTACGTTGTGCAGGCGTGCCTTCATCATCAACATTCAGCGCACCGCGATTGTTTTCAATATGCCCGGAATCCACAATCGTCACTTCCGGACAGGCAATCGACTGATTCAGTTTTGTCGCAAATATACTTTCACCTTTGCGATTGAAATCAGCTTCCAAACCATGGCCAATCGCTTCATGCAGCAAAATACCGCTCGCGCCTGCGCCTAATACAACAGGCATCTCGCCTGCCTTGGGCTTGACTGCTTCGAATAAAATCGCCGTCTGCGACACACCTTCATCAATAAATTTGGCAACCTTGTCTTCTGTTATCGAGGCAAAATCATGCGTTCCAGCCAATGCCGCCCGATTGGACTGAACCACATCACCGCGTTTCATCACAACATTCATAGACAGCATATAACGCGGCGCAGAATCCTCTGCATTCATACCATCAGATGTATTAATCATCACATTGCGCTGATGCCATTGTAAAGACAAACTCACTTGAATAATCGATGCATCCTTGGCTCGCGTGCGCTTCTCAATATCCTGAAGCAATGCAACCGCCTTAGAAAGCTCCAAAAGATCCCAGTTAATATCCTGAGCATAAAACGTATCATATTTCTGGAATTTACGTCTCTGAATACTTCCAACATCAACATTCGGAGCAATCGCAGCCGCAGCTTCAGCCGCGCGCATCATATCCTCTATCGCCAGCGATTCCGTATAACCGTACCCGACCTGATCCTCATAAACACAGCGAACACCCATCCCAAGCGAAGTACTGGCCTGACCCTGCGATACTTTGCCATCAAGCAAAACAATACCGCCTTTCCTCGAATGTTCAAAAAAAAGGTCACCCCAATGACCGCCTTTCGAAAGCGCTTTACCAAGCACCTGATCGATCATTTCTCGCGTGATCCCAAAATGATGATAAAAATAATCCTTCTGAATCGTTGCAACAGGCACAACAGGCGCTTGTACAGGTGTTTCAGGCATCTTAACCTCCTTTGAGGATGAAGCGCAGCCTAGAACCGCACATGATGCAGCCGCCAGCGCGCTCGTCGTCATAAACTCACGTCTTGTCCAAGTCATGGGAACTCCTTTATCTGCATTTGGAGAATGCGCAATCTATGCCGACAAAGTCGGCATACGCTGCGCCATCGGCTATGGCTTGCGCCATACGCCTTTAAGCAATCGGCTATGGCTTGCGCCATACGCCTTTAAGCCATCGGCTATGGCTTGCGCCATACGCCGCTTGCCATTACAGCCCCAAAATGGACTGCATTTCTATGACGGTATTTAGGGCATTTTTAACCATGACAAAATACAGAACACATCTTTTTACAAAGGAAAGTTCTCAATGATGCCGGTTCTGGGCGTTGCGGGCAAAGCCCGCATCGGGGGTAGGCGCGTATTTGCCTAGCAAATAGCGCCGAAGGGGGC
>JAGBXG010000487.1 GCA_017629415.1 Pseudomonadota bacterium
CGTGCAGCAATGTGCCTGCGATAAGCCCCTGAACCACATTCAGCAAAGTCAGGCTGGCCATGGGCAATGCAAAATGCCCCAGCACAAATCCGAGTACAGTTGCGGCGGCCATCGCGGCAGCAATACCGGTTGCCCGTGCGTATCCCATGCGTGGGATCAGCATCATTCCTAAGAAAAGTCCTACCGGCAGACGATGGAACAGCACGCCCAGTCCGAGCATCAAGCTGCTCGAAGGTTCTGCATCGTGGACATGCCCCATCGACAAACCGATACCGTCCAGCAAAGTATGCGTGATAATCCCTGCCAAAGCCACGAACAGCAGTACTTGGGAAATTTTATTGTCTGCGTTGTCGTTATGGCCATGCGGCAGCTTATGCAGCATGACGGGAACGCCAAACCCGATACAAACCGCCAAAACTCCCCAAATCCCCGATCCTTCCACGCTGTGCGGAATCAGATGCAGCAGTGTCAGCCCGATCACGGAAATGAGCACAAAGGCATCAAAAAACGAGATCAGGGAAGGTCTGGATTTAATGATGGGATAAATTCCGACCCCAACAAAAAGGGCGAGAATACTGAGAATGAGCACGAGCATGAACGGTGCGGCTTTCTGAGGTGAGCTGTTTAGCGATAAGCTTGGGATGGAGGATTGATTTATTTAAAAGGGGAACGGCTATGGCTTGCGCCATACGCCTTTTGCGGCGCCGGCTATCGGCTTTGCCGATACGCCGCGCCTTATGACAGGAGCGCGGCTATGGCTTGCGCCATACGCCTTGCGCTTGGTATCCTCACAGGTTTGTGATCAAAAATCTGTCCAAAGCGACTGATTTGTCACTTCATGGTGGAATACGATTTCGCCGCGTTTAATGCGGTTGCCCAAGTCTTTGGGGGAACGGTTGGCAACCATACGTTTGATGGCTGCAAATTTGGCATGATTCGTTTCGCCCAAAATTTCTTTCATGACTTCGGAATGTTCAAAATACTCGATGGCATCATAAATGTTATTCGGGAGCTTGTGCGATTCATCGGTTCTTTTGGCCGGATGAATCGCGGGGTATTCATCGAGCATGAGGTGGAGCAAAGTATAAGTCAGCAGATAGGGATTGGCATCCGGGGCAACGCTTCGGAGTTCAAAGCGCGATGTTTTTTCGTTGCCTTTGGGCAGGCGGATGATGGCCGTACGGTCATTCATGGATACGCGAATGGCGTTAGGGGCTTCATATGTCGGATCCAGACGGCGATAACTGTTGACCGAGCTGTTGGCAATCAAGCAAAAATCGTTGGCATGTTTGAGTATCTTGTCCACGCCATGCCAGCCAAATGGAGACAGAAAACCTTCGCCTTTGGGATCGTACATGAGGTTTTTGCCATGTTCGGCGATAGAAATATTGGCATGCATACCTGAACCGTTCACTTTCATTAGCGGTTTGGGCAAGAAGCAAGCTGTCATGCCATTCATGGCTGCAATCTGACGCGCCAGGAGTTTGTAAATTTGTACTTGATCGCATGCCGTCACAGCTTCGGTACATCGATAGTTCAGCTCAAACTGGGAAGGAGCTACTTCGGGATGATCTTTTTCATTTTCAAATCCGAGTGCTCTCTGAGCTTCGGCAAAATGATCGATGAATAACTTGAGCGGCGTGTTGGGCAAGGTATGGAAGTAGCCGCCGTCCGAAACATATTTGAAGCCGACATCGGCTTGGAAATTTTGTTCGGCATCGATACCTTTGAATAAAAATCCCTCGACTTCAAAGGCGATTTTTGATTCCAGGCCTTGGGTGTAAAGATCCTGGTTATATTTTTTTAGCAATCCTCGGATATCGCCGGGATAAGGTTGATTGGCAATATCGCGTACGAGTCCGAAAACCATGACTTTACCGGGTCCGAAAATATCGCTGGGCAGCCATCGGAAGCTTCCCCAGTCGATATCCAGGCACAGATCGGATTCACGCTGTTGAGAAAATCCGTGAATGGATGAACCATCAAAAGTCAGGCTGTCATGTGAGCGCATGAGGAATTTCTTATCATAGTCCAGCATGTGAAAACGGCCTTCAAGGTCTGAAAAACAAACCGTTACGGCTTTAAGCTGTCGCTCATCGTTCAGATATTTGAGATATTTTTCGCGCAAGACATCATCAGGCACATGATTCTGGACATCTGATTTGGCTTCCAGGTTCAGTGCTTCGAGTTCTTCGTATGGGATTTCCTTAAAATTTCTGATTTTAATCATATCTTGTCTTTATGTTGTATGTTCAAAGAACCTCAGCACCTTCGATGTATCGCGTGCAGTGTTCCAGATAAACTTTGATGATAACCACGGCTTTGCTGCGCAAGAACTTTGTGTCTTGTGTGCGCCGTCATGGCGAAGGGGCGCTTTTACGTGCAAAGCATCGTATTGTCATCAGCCAAATGCAAAAAAAAGGCTCAGTCCTTTGGAATCCACAATAGATTTGGCGCTTTTGGTGGGTTGAACGGGGGCTGATAACTATTGTTTTTAGGGAAAATGGGGATCCATTTCCCCAATTTTCTTCCACGCAACATGCCACTTCGTAAGTGTTTTTGACTTTGCGTACACGTGCCTAGGAGTTCGCAATGAGGACTTACGTTTTTTGTAGTTTGGACAGGTACTGTTAACGATGGTTTTTTGAAAAGATGGGGACTTGCTTCCCCAAATATTGTTCCTGTCACATCATGTTTTGTAAGTCATTTGTGACTTTGTTCTGCCTTGATGCTAAGGTGCTAAGGTTTGAACCCTCAATTCCTAGGCTCAATGGGGGCACGGAAATCGAGGGTTAGCAAAACCAAGGGGGATGATTCAGAGTGTTTTAAAATCCAGTTCGATTTTTAATCGACGAGAATTTTGAGGGATGGGGTCAGCGCCATGGCGTAGTCACGGAGAGTGACCAGGATGACGTAACGTCCCGCATCATCGGTATCATTATAGATTTGAGTATCTTTGAGGATGTCGGGAACATATTTCCATGGGGATTTAATAACTTCTTCTTCGACGAGCACAGGCAGGACACCCCAATAAAGGCTCATGCGTGCGCAGATGCGTTTTTCTGTACTCATGCCGATGATGGGGGCATGGGGTCTTTCTTCGGAGACCATGCGTGCGGTAGTTCCTGTTTTGGCGCAGACAGCAATGGCTTTAGCATTGAGTTCTCGAGCCATTTTTGAAGCAGATCTGGAAAGTCCTTCGAGAAGCTGATCGGCGACTTGTTCTTCGCTGTCGGCAAGTTGTTCGTGGCTGACCAGTGAGAAGAAGCGATCTGAATGTGCTTGATAACCTTCGATCATGCGCACGATGCGATTCATGGTTTTGACGGCTTCGACGGGATATTTGCCAACCGATGTTTCACCGGAAAGCATGACGGCATCGGCGCCTGCCATGGCTGCCCAGGCAACATCGGTGACTTCTGCGCGTGTCGGTGTGCCGGCACCGATCATGGACTCGAGCATTTGGGTTGCCACGACCACAGGTTTGTTGGCACAGATTGCCAGTCTTGTCAGTTCTTTTTGGATCAGCGGAATTTCTTCGGCGGGCATTTCGACGCCGAGGTCCCCGCGAGCGATCATGATGGCATCGGAAGCATCGAGAATGGATTCGATATTTTGTACAGCTTCGGGTTTTTCGATTTTCGACATGACGGGGATATCTGCGCCATGTGCTGCAATAAATTCTTTGAGTTCGAGGACGTCTTTAGCAGAACGTACGAAAGACAGAGCGAGGTAATCGACACCGAGTTTGCAGGCGAATTCGGCATCGGCGCGATCTTTTTCCGTAAAAGATGGGGTTGAAATGTTGACGTTGGGCAAATTGATGCCTTTGCGGTCAGAAAGTTCGCCGCCGCGAATGACGGTGCAGCTGATTTCAGTGTTGTCGACGGCTTCGACACGGAGTTCACGTGTTCCGTCGGCCATGAGAATGCGATCGCCAGGTTTGACGTCTTTCGCGAGATTTTCATATTCACTGGGAATCAGGCCGGCATGGCCTTTGACTTTGCGGACCGTGATGGTGATGCGTGAGCCTTCGACGAGCTGAATGGGGCCGTCTTCAAAGTGACCCACGCGGATTTTAGGGCCGCAGAGATCGCCGAGAATGGCGACATGGCGACCGCTTCTGGCAATTGCGGCTTTGATTTCTCTGAAATTTTGTTCGTGTGATTCGTGACTGCCGTGTGAAAAGTTCAATCTAAAGACATCCACACCGGCTTGAATCATGGCATCGAGCATTTCTGGGGTGGAACAGGCAGGGCCTTGGGTTGCCACAATCTTTGTTCGACGGAAAGAGAGCAGATTTTCGCGAAAAGCAAGTGCTTTAGACATAAGGAACTCCAAATAAAAAACAGTACATCCGATGGGTTATGCCTGAATATATGCGGCTGATGAGTAGTACTGGGAAATCAATAGGATGCAGAAAACTTGCGAGCCTATAAAGTTCGCAATATTGTGAGTTTTAGACCTACATTGTTAAAAAGTAAACAGGGAACGGTATCAGAGCTTACACAAAGTTTTTATGGGACGCTATTTATGGCGTGTCATGATAGCTGACCGCAATCCAAAAACAACAAACGCCGCGTATGCATTGCATAGCGGCGTGATGAAGGCGTATGGCGCAAAGCGCCATAGCCGGAATGCCAAAAAGTGAAAATCAAACGGATGGGGCAGGAGATTCAGGTTTAGATTTATTTTTTTTAGATTTTTTCTTTTGGGGAGTTTCTGATGGTGAAGCAGACGTTTTGGATGTTTGAGAGTTTGGTGTTTCTGTTGGTGAATCAGACGTTTTGGAAGTTTGAGAGTTTGGTGTTTCAGCGGTTTTCGGTTGTTCAGGGAGAGGTGTTTCGATGGGGATGTGTTCGATTTTGGGTGAATTTTGTTCGGAAGCGATAATTTCTTGAGTGAATGGTCCGCCTTTGACTTTAAACTCGTCACGCTTGTTGGCGTATTTTTTACAATATTCGTTGTCGGCATCCCATTCGGCTTTGAATTGTACGCGTTGCTGTTCGACGTCTTCTGCGGTCCTGTCCCATGGATTGTTGGTGAGTTTGACGTAGAAGTTTGCGATATCGGCGCTGCGTTGACTGATGCGAGTATAGAAACTGGAATTTTCGGTATCGATTTTGGATGGGATGACCTTGCGCGTCCACGGGTCGAGTTTTTCCATATTTTGGTAGGCAGCGATATCGCCGGGGAGGTCTTTGTTGGCAATGCGTTGCAGGACGTGTGCCTGGATGATGGAAGTGAGGATGGCGCAAAGGGGGACGCCGATGATCATGCCGGGGAAGCCGAAGAAACCGCCGCCGATGAGGATGGCGACAAGGACCATGAAACTGGAGACACCGACGGAATTGCCGAGAATTTTGGGTCCAAGCAGGTTGCCGTCAAATTGCTGGAGCAGGAAAATAAAACCCATAAACCATATGGCCGAAACGGGATCAGCACAGAGGAGGAGGAAGCCGCAGGGAATGGCTCCGATGAAAGGTCCGAAGAAGGGAATGACATTGGTTACGCCTATGATGACGGCGATGAGTTCGATGTATTGGATGTCGATAAAAAGGGCATCAATGAGAAGCAATCCAAAGTAGCACAAGACACCGATGATGGCAGAATCGATGATTTTGCCGATGAGGAAACCGCCGAATTTTTCGTCGACAAAGCGACAGTTTTTGAGGATTTGGTTGGCGGTTGCGACATTGCAGAATGCGTAGCAGATGCGTCGAGCACGAGCCATGATGGAATCTTGGGCGACCATGACATAGATGGCAACGATGAGTCCCAACATGATATTTTTAAAGAATCCGAAGATATCTACGACACTGTTGGTGACTTTTCCGGCAACACTAGTGAGCATTGTGGAGAGCTGACCCGAGAGCCAG
>JAGBXG010000488.1 GCA_017629415.1 Pseudomonadota bacterium
AATGCATGCATTCGATGGCTTCGTGGGTAATGCCTCGGGTTTCGAATGCTTCGCGGATGAGTGTGCCTGTTGTGCCTGTGCAGACAAGACGATGGGCGGCCAAAAAATCGGCATTATAAAGTGCCCAGTCAATCATATCGGCTTTGCGGTTGTCATGCGCTACGAGAGCAATTGTCAGTTTTTTCATGGTTATTCCTCGGTTTCAGGTAAAAATACAAAACCATCGTTTTTGTCCGGTAAAATACCGCGTATAAAAACATATACCATACCCCCAAATTTATCCTGGCTGTTTTCAGAAAGCATGGTATGCATGATACGTTTAAAAGCATGTCGATAGATGGCAACTTGGTAATCATAATGTTGATCGACATAAGCTTTTAAAGCTTCAGGGGCATAGCTGTCTAAGCAGTCGCTTTTCCAGTCCAGAATGTACCAAGTGTGTCCAACGCGATAACAGCAGTCAATGCTTCCGGTGAGGAAATCTCCATTCCGTACGGCGAATTCTGCATCACCGACGGCATTTTCAAAAAAGGCATGGAGTGCATGATCCGCATCATCATCAGATGCCATGAAGTCATGATATCTGACGAGAAAATCGACTTCTGCGCGATGGCCGTCTGTGCCGCAAAGCCCCTTGGGGGCAAATTTGGGCTGTGGTGTTGTCAAAGTTAGGAAAACAAGCTGTTGCGCAGCAATGACGGCTTTTTCTGGAAACTGGTATTCCCGTGCGCACTTTTCAAATACCCTTTTGATTTCTCTGACATCTTCAGAGTTTTCATCTTGAAGCCAGTTTTCTGCAGAATGATGCCGTAGACGATATACGGCATCGTAACGTATTCTTTCAAAGACAGCATGTAAGAACAGGCCCGTATTCCTGCCTTTAGGCAGTTCAGGCCATCGCATTTCAGGCGTTGGTTTTATGGCTTCATGCCATGCAGAAGGTACGAGTTCGATGTTTCCGCCATGATACGTCTGGGTTTTATGTTTCAAGCTGGAATAGGAGGAAGTCTGTTGAGCGCGATAATGTCTTTTCGGAAGAAGATTTGGAGTTTCTTTATCTTGGGTAGAGATGAAATTTTTAAGATGATGCCATGCCTCTTGCATAGTCATGGCTGGTTTTCCACTTTCGCGCTGCCAGGCCATGCAAAGCGGCAGCATGGTTTTGGGGATATTCTGGCCATAGGTTTTGCACAATACATGCTGTAGCCGTCGATAGACGTCCGAGATTTCACCGCCATTGGCTTCAACGCACAGAGGCGCATCGGGTTGGAAGCTTTGATATCGGGGCAAATATAGGCGGACTGCAGCTCTCGTCAGTGCAACATATAACAGCCGTTCATGTTCTTGTGATAATTCAAAATATGCAGTTTTTAAGGTTTGGAGGGAGGATTTTGGGGGACGCAGCACACGGTTCCATCGTCCATTTTCAAAGATATGATAGAATTTGGGCTCTGTTTCTTTCATCTCCTTAGATTTTGCGGAAATTTCACGCGGACATAATAAGAAGACGGCATCCGCTTCCAAGCCTTTGCATTTGTGAATGGTGAGAAAATTGACAGTGGCTTGGGGCTCCATTGATTTAACCGGGTCTGCGCTGATTTTTCCTTGGCGCATTTGGTGCATCCAATCGAGTAAACCAGCCCAACTTAAATCATCATACAAAGCCCGGGCGCATAGTTCGTCCATGACCCTGCAGACGTTTTCATAAGGGTCTTGCGTATAAGAGAACAAGGCTAAACGCGATGCGTATTGTGTGACGTCAAGGATTTCTTCAAAAATGAGATGAAACTTTTGGGGATATTGGGCCATTTCAGACCATCGTTTAAAATGCGTTTTTAAAGCACTTTTATCTGAGGCCATGTGATAGGCGACATCTCGCGTGTTCAGTCCAAAAAAAGTGGTATGAAGTGCAGCTTCAAGATGGCCTGGTTTCATCGGCTCAAGAATAGCCAACATGATAGATGTTAATTCCAGGATTTCTGGCTTCGAATAACGATTGGTATCTGATGTTTCTGATGGGACAAAAGGAATGCCGGCCAGTACCAGACGTTTAGCAAGCGGTTCAAAGTCTTTATGATTGCGAGCCAAAACGAAGATTTTTTTCAAAGGTTTGACTTCTGAACCTTTTTTTAACATGGGGCAGTTGTTGCCGAAATAACATTGTATTTCATCCGCAATCTTATCTGCCAAGCTTTCATTCCAGTCTTTGGGTTTGCCTTTGCTGTCATCGATGGGAATCAGACTGACGGCTTCGCAGGGAGATCCGTCTGCATGCAGACATTGCCAATCCTCGTGGCCGGCATCAATTTCGTGGGCATATATATTTCGATACTTGTATCGTTCAGGGTCTTCCGGATTGACGCACGAGAACAGGGTATCATCTGTGTCTTCGGATTCACGATAATAGAAACGATTGATAGCATCTAAGATTGCCGGTGTTGAACGATAGTTAGATGTTAAAGCAAGAATATGATCCGAACCATAGATTTCTCGAATATCTTGAACAGCTTTTTTATACGTATAAATATCGCCGCCGCGAAAGGCGTAAATGGCTTGTTTAGGATCACCAATGAGAAACAATCTGCTTTCATGGGCATGGTGCAGAAAACAGCGTTCCAGGATTTCCCATTGTGCAGGGCTTGTATCTTGAAATTCATCGACGATCACGAGTTTCCATCGTTTACGCAGACGCGCAGCGAGTTCTTTTCCTTCATGGCTTCTTAAAGTTTCGCAGAGCATATCTGTATAAGTATCGAACCTGTAGGCAGCTTGTTCGATATGGAATTTCTGCATGCAATCGCGATATTTGGGGAGAGCATAAGCCGCGACAAAATATTTTTTAGAAAAGCCATAGATTCGCATAGAAAATATCGCTTCTAATAATGGATTGTCCATGGCGTTACGATATTTTTGGATGACTTCATCTTTTAAATCAGACAGTTTGGTCCAAATTGTTGCAATTTGAAGCCAGTCATGCGATTTTGCATTTCTCATGCTGTTGCAAAAAAGCTTCAATGTATCCGTGACAGACTTCAATAATTTGTTTTTTCCGGCTTCACGGACATGCTCGAAACCGGCCATACATTGTGCCCAATAAGTTTTCCAGTTTTCGCTTTGTAAATGCTGGCGTGCTGTTTCAAACCAGGCAATGTATTGTTTAAAAAAGGCATTGGGATGATGAATGCCTGGTGGAAATTTTACGCCTGTAATTTTTTCCGTTTGCTGTTTTGTAAATTCAGTCAGATCTCGATATAAATTTTCCTTTTCTATATCATAATTGTTTTTAGGAGGAACATCTAAGTTATCCAGTGTATCATAACTATAGTTATCGTAAGCGGCCATCATGGCCAGCAGCCATTCATCTTGGGGGACCACCTCGCGCGTAAAGTGTTCAAAAGCTTGTATCATGGGTACAGAGGCTTGTACTTTGGCATCGGATTGAACGAGAGCGATATCTAAATTTTCACGAAGAATTCTTTGTGTCAGGCTGTCGAGTGTACTGATTTGAGCGCGGTGAAAATTATCTAATGATGACTCGAGAAACTGGCATTGAGTTTCATTGATTTCCCAATATGTTTCATTTGGTTTCTTAATATTTTTATTTTCTTTGATATGGGCAAGTGTTTCAGTGATAGCTTTGTGAAGGCGCTCGCGCAATTCTGCGGTGGCTTTACGCGTAAAAGTGACAATCAAGAAATCTTTAGGATGCATGCCTTTAAGCAGCAAGTCTAAAAAAATCTTTTGTATTGTGAAGGTTTTTCCTGTTCCAGCACTTGCTTCAATCACGCAGTGCCCTGATTCTGGTATGGCGTCAATAATGGGAGGCTTAGGTTCATAAAAAAGCGTCATGCCAAATCCCTCACTTGTTGAATGACACGAAAGCTTTCAGCTTTGGAAAGCAGAATCGAATCTTGTTGAAGTAAACTTGGGGCCTGAGATGGGGCGTTGCGGGGCTTGCC
>JAGBXG010000489.1 GCA_017629415.1 Pseudomonadota bacterium
AGCCCTTGAGAAATATTGGAATGAGCAGGTGTCGTTTGAGCATTGAAGTCAGACATGAGAAGTACAAATATGGGCGATATTTTGAGAGTTTAGCGAACTGCGCAATAAAAGCATTCCCATGATGTTTATCGTTGAATGATATTGGCAGGTCCTTTAGGCACTTTTGGCTTGAAGAATTCAGCGTATTGTTCATTGTCTTTAACCACTTCCATTTCCTCAGAACGGACCAGAGATTCGACTTCATCAGCAGAAATCTGGCGTGTTTTAAGCCTCGTTTTCTCTGTGTTGTTATCATCTTCTGATATCATTTGAGAAAGTTTTGGCATGCGGATGGGGGCATCGGTGGTGTTTTCTTGAGATACAGAACCTGGAGAGGATAGGGTGGTGGTATCTTTGCCCCACTTGGTATGGCTTGAATCTTTTAACGCAGAGTCTGAAAAATCCGGTATTGAAATTTCCGGCATGACAAAAGCGGGCATTTCATCTTTAGAAGCGTGTTCAGAAGTTTGAGCAGGCTCATCGATGATTGTTTCTTCTGCCTTAGGGGGTTCGCGAAGAAGCTCAGGAGAATCCGGCTCTTCATCATTGCTGTTATGCTTTTTGGGGCTAGGCATGGGTAAAGCTTCGATCGTGCGATAAAACTGGACCATAAGAGACAGGCCGATTGTCATTAACCCGATGATGAGCCCTTTGCAAAGGAATCCCAAGAAAAGCCATCGGCTGCCGCTGACAGGACGGTCTAAATAAGCTTGGGTTATTTCAGAAATTTCCCGGTTATCCCGATTGGCTTCAAACGAATCACGCCGCATGCCATAGTCAGCTAAAGCGGCAATAAAAGCCTTGGGATCGCCGTCATAATCTTCATATTCGGGCACGGGATCCTGGAAAAACTTATTGGACATGGCATTTTTGAGTCTGGCAATATCCAAATCATTGTATGCGCTTGTTTCAAGTTTAGCGATATATTCCTGATCTTCTTCAAGCGTCGTTTGAATGGCTTGAACGGCGTGTTTGGCCATTTCTACTTCGATATCAAAAGCTTCGTGATGTTTTTTATCGCATACGCCGGCACCGGCAAAAAACGCGATGGATAATGCCAAAACGGGTAAAAGGGTTAGACACAAATATCCGACACGTCCTTTTGTATCTTCGTAGGATTTTTTGATAGCATGCAAAGCGCCATATTCCGGCATGTCTATCATATTGAACCATGATAAGCTGAATCGAAGCAATACATAGATATATAAAATAATAGCAATGGCACCAAAAGTATATACAATTTGCGGGAATCTGCACATTGTCATGATCAAGAATATCATCAGATAAACGCCGCCTGTCATGACAAGCTGCCGCAATACTTCAAACAATGCGCCGACTTTAAGGGATTGCCAGGGATGAAGGATGCCTTGAATACCGCATGTTGCCCAAGGTGTATCCGGATCATCATTCGTTTTAAGTGCAAGGGCAAAAAGACTGTACGGCAAAAAGATGGCTCCTATCAACATCAGGAGATATGAAATGATAGTTTTGATAAATGAAGTGGTGACATCCGCATGTTCTAACTTCAAATCACTGAGGATTTGAATCATTTTAGCTTCTTCATCGACATTGCCCTGCAATATCCAAGATAAAATAAACCAGGCGGCTGTCCACACGAGAAGTTTGAGCCATGATTCACGAAGGTGTTCAAAAGCATTGCGATAAATCGTTTTAATATGTTCAAAAAGTTCGAATTGCATAAAATGGCTCAACATTAAAAACTAAAAAATTTAAGGCCTGCACTTCACAGACATTTGAACTCTATACCACTACCTCAAGGAATATTCTATTCCTACGCAGGACAAAAAAAGAAAAAAGGAGAGAGACGTGCAGGGGTTGCATGTCTTTCTCTTGAGGCATTTTAAATTCATCGTAATGGAAGGAAACATCGAATCATACTGGATTCGGGGCGTTGCGGGGCAGAGCCCCGCATCGGGGGTAGGCGCGTATTTGCAAAGCAAATAGCGCCGCAGGGGGCTTGGCCCCCTTAAAGAAACCCAAAATTATCTTTTAGAATTTCACGGCTGCAAATTCTTCTTTCGGATTCAATACGTTATTGGCTTTTACACCGAGTGCCGACACCGTGTAAATGTATGCATCTTTTGTATATTCGCCTGCTGTTTTGAACATAATGCGGCTGCGGTTCAAGTCTGTCCACCAGCGATAATGGCCAGATTTGATAAAATCGCTGTGATCGATAGCGCCGATACGTTCAAATCCGGTATCCGGCAATGCTTTATAAACGAGCATGCCTGTAAAGTTGTGATTTTCGTAAGTGTCCCAGCTCCAGTCATAAATATTGACCGGCACTGCCAGCAAACCGGAACCGGCATGATATGTAAAGGCATGGTGATCATAAAGTGCTTCGGAATAGGAATAGGAATCCTGAGATATTTCAATCAGTTCTTTGTGCGCCTGGACAGGATTTTTCATATCAGAAACGTCAAAAATCTGAAGTTGCAGCCCCAAAATACTGCCTTCTTCTGTCGCATCTTCACCGATTGTCAGCAAATGATTGTCGCCAAGCGGATGAATATATGAAGAATATCCTGTAATTTTCAGCTCACCCATCACTTTTGGATTCTTGGGATCGCTCAAATCAAGCGTATAAAGCGGATCCATTTGCCGGAAGGTCACCATATAACCTTTGTCGCCAAACATGCGAGCCGCGTAAAGGTTTTCATTCAACCCGAGGTCTTCTATGCGACCCACCAGCTGCATTTGGGGACCATCCAGTTTAAGGACATTTAACGAAGAACCCTGATTTGCGCCATTCCAATACGAATCTTCTGCAGCCACGCGCAAATGACCTTCATACTCGCTCATCCAGAAGGGATCGCTGACAATGCCGTCCACTTCACCGGAGTTGATATAACGTGTTCCCTGCGTATCAATATTAAAGCGATGAATGTGCGAATAATTGCGGCAATCATCCTCTTCAACACAGTTCCAATACCAGCTGTTGCTCGTTGAAACGACGTAAATATTTTTCTGCGATGCATAGACTGTCCAGCCATAATCTGCAATCGCCGATGCATTGACTGTTTCAAAATCATGGCCTGAAATATCGGCCATGATGAGCAAACCATCCTGTGTTGAAGTCGTTTTGGGAATATAAAGATCGGTGCATCCAATCAAATCTTTGTGTGTTGTGCCGTTAGAAATCTGGGGCCAACTCAGCCATGAACTGTCGGGATATTGTTTTTCAAGCCAGGCACGAATGACAGGCAAATATTTGTCCCTCATGGTTCTCAGCTCTTTCATATAGGCTTGTTCGGCTTCATAATATTTATCCCAATCCCCGTCATAATCTTCATATTTCGGGGCTTTATCATGATCCGGTTCGGGCACGCCGGGAATATCTGCATGATATAAATTGGAGATATCCAGCAGCGAACGTCTTGCAGATGCACTCATTAAAATATGCACACGGCCGTCAATCATGCGGGCAGTGACATAACTGCCGTCCATTTCATGCTGTTTCAGCAGCTTGGGCTGTGTCGGATCGCTCACATCATAGACACGCACGAATGTCACACTTGTGCCATAATACCCATACTTATTGATATCGTTATAACGATAGCCACTGTCTATCGCAATCAGACGATCTTCGTGAAGCAAAAGACCGCTGGGATATGCATAGCCATTGTCGTCGAGATCCAGAGCCGGAATCGTTGCCACTTTCTTCATTTCATTGGCCGGCCAGGCTTTCAGAATCTCAATTCCGCCATACTTGCCGTCATCCCAGTTATTATTGACAATATACATCCAGGTGCCGTCATTTTTGACCGTATCGACTTCATCTACGCCTTCTTCCTGGACATTTGTCGTTGTAAATTCGCCGGCACTTTCGTTCTTGTCAGTACTGCTTCCAGCGTCACCGGAGACAGAATTATCGGGCATAGCCTCCATGTCATCTTCTGCCCAATAATAGTACCAACTGAAGCGTTCATTGGCCAGATGACGCGCCGCCGCATCCAGCAGGTGTGCACGATAATCATCGCAAGAATCCGCTTTTTGTAAGGCCAATTCATGCTGTGAAAACACGATATCCATGGTGTCAACATTTTCGTCAAAACCGTGAATTCCATTGCCGCTGCCCACTTCGTTTTCACCGCATCCTGCCATCAAAGCACTGCACAACAAAGCCATCGTCCAATTCTTTATTCTCATCATAAACTCCTTATCTTGTAACAGGTGCAAACTGACACCCAAAGCAACACATTAAACAGTATGCGCATTTCATCTGTAAACTTCAAGACTGACAAAATTGTCGCATATCGTTTCAAACCTTATAACAAATGATTACAAATTGGCCATTATCGCTTTAATGGCCGCGCTATGCTGACGCATACGCGCCGGCCGCTGCGGTTATGCTGCGCATACACCGCAGCTTTATTTTTAAAGCTGACTCATGTTCGCAATAACAAAAAAATGTTTCAAAAAATTTCGTTTATGATGAAGTAAGTGAAAAAGCTCAAACCAAAATAAAGGATTCAGAGCTCACTCAAATTTTATTGAATCATCAATTAAATTATCTCAAATGTTGATATGCTATGTTATGATCTAAGATCATATCATCAAATATGATCTTAAATCATACGGCATCGTTTTAAAAGTTCTGCTTTCAAATATTGATATCTCAAATACTTTTCTTCTTTGGCAAAATGAACTTCTCTCCATTGCTCAGGATTTTGAGAATAATCTAAGATTTCATCTCCAAATTGTTCACTGGTAAGATCAAAAATACAATCGCCAACAACATTATAACAATGATAATTGCCGCCACTCCGCAGAATGCCCTTAACACATCCGCCAAAAATATCCTGAACGAGAAAAGCCGTAATCGAACATTGGCCCAATGTCTTATTCTCTGAGTGCCAATGATGACGTAAACGCGGCGCACAAGTTTCAGCACACCAAATTTCTGAAAGCAAATCATAAAGGTGGCGTGGATTGCGGATTTTGGCAAATTCCGATGCAATGGGCGTCACATTCGCCGTTTTCCAACCATAAAATGTATATGTCATGATCTCTCCTGTACACAAAGCGTACGTATGAAGTCGTGCGTGATAGGAAAGCGCGCTGGCACGCTCCCTCCTTTCACTCCTTGCTTCCTCGAAATGGCATCCCAATGCCGGCAAAAAAAACGTCAGCAAGTACGAATGTTTAAAACCATCCTAAAGTGGAATGGGATACGGGGTCTCATTTCGCCCCTGAACAACAGCACCCGGTACCTGTCCACCCCACGAAAAAACGCCCAATATTGTGGGTTCCAAGGGGCTCAGCCCCTTGGCGGGGTGTGGGGCAGAGCCCCACAAAAAAAACAAAACCCTAAACAGTCCAGCGTCGGTGATATGTCAGCCATTCGACGGTGATGAGGCCCATGGCGATGAGCAATGCAAGCACCCAGACATATTGAGATGATGACGGCAGCTTTTCGAGCATGGAAAGAATAAAGGAAGACTCTTCTTCATTCAGTTCGATTTCATCCCCAAGTGTCGTTTTGAGGTGAATGCGTCCCGTGATTTCGGACGGTTTTTGAGATAAATTGGATTCGTCAGGATGATAGAAATTTGCAGCAAATTCGATATTTCGAGCTGTTTTTGGGGATTCATGCGATGCGATTTGATAGAAGCCGGCGGTTTCACCATATAAACTGACGGCATTATCGTATGCTGGCAAGTTCTGGAGTTTGGAACCATCAGGCTTTGTAATATCGACGCGTTTCATCGTATCAGGCACGGTCACGTGCCAAGCCTGTCCCGTGGGGAACCCGCGCTGGGGTTCGGTATTTTCATCCATGAGCCAATCGACTGCATTGATAAAGAAGACGGGCAGTCCCACGCGGAAAATGAGATCGCTTTCCACAAGACTGAACCCCACGGCAACCATGCGTTGATCGTCGGTTTTACGCGTTGCCATCAGCGGCCCTTCAATGGCGCGCATGATGAGTTCATCATTTTTAATGCCGCTAAAAGTATTTGCGCGTGCAATATTTAAATTTTTGAGACTGAGCCAACGCGCGACAGCATGTTTATTGTTCACGCGTTCAATCACGGGGGAAACGACTTCCGTTGTTTTGAACGGTGAATAGGTCGCATCGGGATTGATAAATATCGTGCGTCCCTGCCAATCGGCGGTATCTACGTTGCCCAAATTCCGATATGAGTTATCTAAAATGACAATATCATAATCGGCTGCAAGCGTTTTAAGTTCAATCCCCTGGGCATTGCGCATGGCTTTATCGGGACTGACAAATTCAACGCGGTAATTCTCGTTCAGCAGCAATGCGGCTTCAAGATAGAGGTTACCCGATGAAATGCACAAAATACGCGGTTTGGCATAATCGGGAATCCGCGCATAAGCGATGTCATCCATCGGCATAGGATCGCGCAAATCGGCGGGATCAACAATTTCAATCGTGGCCGCCATCCGGCTCGCTCCGATCGTTAAATTGTCATACAGCCGCAGTTCCGAATCCCCCGAAGCAATCGTCAGTGTTTTCTCAGCTAAAATTTGATGCTCACTCTGAGGGTTGAAGGTCATTTCTTTATCTTCAAGCCCAAAGATTTTCAATCGAGCCGTCACTGGCTTATCAAAACCATTATGTACTTTAAAGAAAACCTCAAACCCGAGGCGATTGGCTATATATCGGCGCACATTAAACGCTTCGATAGACAAATTCCCCGAAGCTTCGCCGTATGTTTTTTGCTCAAAAGCTACATTTGACGGCAGCATTTGTGACAAAGATTCGGCATCTTTAATCTGACCGTCTGTGAGCAAAAAGATTTCCGCATTGGCGCGTTCCTGGGTCAAATTCACGGCCAATTCAAGGGCTTTGCCCATATCCGTCGTCGTTGATCGCGGTTGAATTGTCTGCAAAGCCCGCGAAAGCGCAGATTTATCGGCACTGAATGGCCCCGAAACCGCACTAACCATCCCCGATGCTTCCACAATGACAGCCCGATCCGTCATGCCCATATTATCGATAAGTTTTTGGGCATCTTCGACAGCACATTCAAACCGCGTCTTGCAATTCGAATCAGCCTTCTGAGCATCGGCAGTCATCGAAGCACTGGCATCGACAATAATCACCGCATGGCGCCGCGCACTGTCGTCTTCTTCCTGCCTCGGATCCATTAATGCCAAAGCTATCAACCCCACCACGCCCATGATCAGCAGATAACTGACGATCCGTTTCACCCAATCATGCCAGCGCCGATGCGAGCTTTTTTCCAAAACTTCGCGCCAAAGGCCAATATAGGGCACAGCAACAGATCGGCGGCGCACACGAAGCAAATACAAAACCGCAATGACAAGCGCAAGAATCGCCAGCACAGGAAGCAATGTCTGAAAGGTATAACCATTAAATTGCATATCTTGGTCTCAGTAAATTTTCATTTCTTAAGCTCCGCTATGCCGGCTTTCAGCCGCCATACGCTTCGCTTTTTCGGCTATGCCGGCTTTCAGCCGCCATACGCCTGATATGCGCGCCTATTTTGCTTCGCAAAATACGCCGCGCCCATTTTCTTGGGGCTTCGCCCCAAACCCCATCGGGGCTTTGCCCCGAACCCCACCAAAGGGGCTGAGCCCCTTTGGAATCCCGCAATACGCAAAGGGCTTCGCAGGTTAAACAATTCGTGTTTTCTACTATTTTTGCCGTCAATGGGAGAAAGTAAAACTCAAGTTTGTCCAGATTCGCAAAGCGAATCAGCTCAGCCCCTTGGCAGGGTGTGGGGCGGAGCCCCACCAAAAATTATTTCAAAAATCCGCCTGCTCGGAACACTTTGAGCACAATTTCGTCGAACGGTGTAGACACTGGAGTGCGGAAATACAGCATCCGGCGTGTCATGCAGTAAGATTCCATGCGCAGACAGAGTGTTTCAAAGGCTTTTTTATATCGCGCCATCAGACGCGGTGTCATCGTCACATCGAGGCGTTCTCCAGTTTCTTCATCGACCAGTGAAATGTCGCCATGTGCTTTGATATCGAAATCACGCTCGTCAACGATGTGAACGGCGTAAGTTTCAAATTGTTGATAGTGCAGGAAATTCAGGGCTTTTTCATAGCCTTCGGGATTATTAAAATCGCTCAAAACGACAGCCACACCCCGGCGGCGATTTTCGGCAGCAAATGTCTTGAAGGCATCTTCAAAACACGTCACGCCTTCACCTTTTAGTTTTTCGAGAAATTTAAAGATTTTATAAATCTGCCCGCGACCGCTCGTTGGTGGAAGACGATCGATGACTTTGCCATTGAATGCAATAAAACTTACATGATCCTGATTGCACAGACCAATATATCCCAATGCTGCCGCCATCTGACGCGCATAATCGAGCTTGGCATTGTTTGCAAATTGCATCGAACCGGAACAGTCAATGAGGAAATAAATCGATAAATCCTCTTTTTCCTCAAACAATCGAACGAGCAATTTTTCCGTACGTCCGTAAATCCGCCAGTCCAAAGCACGGAAATCATCACCAGGCGCATAATTCCGGTGATCTGCGAACTCAATGCCCGACGCGACTTTCTTCGTTTTGCGCTCGGCTCGCAGGCGCCCCGTGAAGACTTTTTTGGACATCACATACAGATATTCAATCTTTTTCAGAAATGACTCATCAAATAGTGCCATCTGCCGTCTCTTCTATATCTTTTATTCTTTGTTTACCGGGGCTTCGCCCCGGACCCCACCAAAGGGGCTGAGCCCCATTGGCATTCCGCAATACGCAAAGGGCTTCGCAGGTTGAACAATTCGTGTTTTCTACTGTTTTTGCCGTCAATGGGAGAAAGTAAAACTCAAGTTTGCCCAGATTCGCAAATCGAATCAGCTCTCTCTCTCCATTCATGGAGAGAACGCCCGAAGGGCGATAGAGAGGTCAAAGTCAAAAACGTCAGCTTTCACGAAATGTTAAGTTAACCAAAGCGGAATGGGGGAGGGGCCCCATTTCGCCCCAAAACGTTAGTGTTCACGAATTGTTTTACTTACAAAAATCGTAAGTCCCATTGCGGGTTCCAAGGGGCTCAGCCCCTTGGCGGGGTGTGGGGCTCTGCCCCACAAAAAGTTGGCGGGGTGTGGGGCAGAGCCCCCCAAAAA
>JAGBXG010000490.1 GCA_017629415.1 Pseudomonadota bacterium
AAATTTCATAACAAGGGTTACAATAAGACATGAACCGACTAACGCAATAGCGATAGCCATATATACAGCTATCCAAGGTATACTTAAAAGTAACATAATAAACCCTAGTAAGAATAATATAGCTATCAAAAAGACATAAAACTCTTTAGGAAAGTCTTCATCCCCGTCATCAAACACTCGATCAGAGATAAATATTTGGTTTGAATCATTAGATACTGATAAATCATCAAATTTCTTACGATATTCTTTAGGCAATGGCCTTGGAGCATTTTCAGGTAATGCTTGCCACAAAGCAATATTTCCAGCCTGCCCCAGCGATTTTACATCATTAAGTTGATATTTTTGCGTCTGAGCAACCGCTTGTTCATCCGAAAACTGAACATCAAACTTCTGTTTGCCAAATTGTTCGAGAGTTTGAGCGATCAAACGATAATCGATAAGTCTGTTTCCAGGCGTTGTTTCTAACATTTTCCGCAAGAAAACCGTCACAATATAAGGCAAATGTTCCAGATGCGGCTCAATCAGTACGCGCAATTCTTTCGTTTCTATCTTTTCCGGCGGTGTACCACTAAACAGATACACGGCGACCATGGCAAAAGCATAGATATCACTGGCCGGCGTCGGAGTGCCGACAAGCTGTTCAGGCGCCATATAGCCATAAGTTCCCGTCACCGTCGAACCGCCTGTCTGAACCTGAGGATTGGCGACTGCACCAAAGTCGATGATAAAAACTTCTGGAATGACGGCATGCTTATCATTGTCAAACCGCAATAATATATTCGAAGGCTTGATGTCGCGATGAATGACAGGAGGCTCATGTTTGTGTAATTTCTCCAAAACCTCAATCAAGTTCTTCAAAATCCCGCAGCTCTGTTCAAATGAAAATCTCTCGCCATTGCTCAAATACGATTGAAGTGAACGACCATCGATATATTCTTGGACAATGACAGACATCGGAGATTCACCGTCCAAGTTTTGTACAGCTTCATAAAATTTCGCCGTTCCCGAAATATTTAAACTTTCAAGTACTCTGGCTTCGCGATCAAATAAATCATATTGTTTCCAATTCTTGGCTGAATCTACACGCAATTGCTTGATAGCCACACGGTTGCCCGTTTTCAGGCATAATCCTTCATAAATATCGCCCTGCGCCCCACTGCCAATCCGACGCTTGACTTCATATTTATCTTTAAGAAGCGTCATCATATGAGGAACTATCTCATGAGAATCCATCACACAATAACGCTCATCTGTTGATGCTGACAGGCTCGCAGGTATTTCTTCAGATGGTTGTAGTAATTCAGAACTTGTTGTTTCTAAAACTTGTGCTTCTCTATTTGACATTTTTATACTCCTATTCCTTTACATCATCGTTACTTCTATCGATTACCTTGATTTTCTTGCCATTCATGACAATATTATCTGATTTTGTCTTGCTAAGATAATAATAGTATTGTCCATTTTTTTCATAAACATATTCTGAATAATCCGAATAATCAGGATACTCAAATGCCTGCTTTCGATACATGGTCAATGCTTCGATTTTATCAAAATTATTTACAGATTCATTCGTATGATGGTCCATTTCTGCAATCGATTGATTGGTCTGAGCTTTCACACTTTTTTCTGGCTCTAACCTCGTCAAATATCGATTGACGAGATCTATAGATTTATGTGCAATATGAGATTCTTTGCGATATTTCTTATAACAAAACAGCCCGATAAATATACAAATAAGAACAAATACCACCCAAGCAATAAGAACAAACAAACTCAACCAACTTTGTCCCATGCCATTGGCTTGAATAAACGACATCATGAACAATAAACTCATCATCACCAAAAAAACACTCGAAAATACAGTGAGCATAAGTTTTTTTTGCCAACGTTTCACATGTTTCATGGCTACCTTATGCGCTCGGTTGCACTCATCCTTAATCTTTTCTTGCAATGCATTGGCATTAGCAGGCCGTTTCTCAATTTCTGGCGAAATAAGCGAACCTATCAAGGCTATCATTTCATCCGAAACCCCATGCGATTTGAGCGGTTCCTCAAACTTGAGCAAGAAAGGATCACTGACATCATACCCCATTTCTACCGGCGGAATACCCGTCATTAAATGAAGTGCCGTTGCCCCCAACGCATAATAATCCGCCTGAATCGAACAATCGCCCATGAGCTGTTCGGGCGCCATATATCCCAATGTCCCCGCTACCGTCGAACCTTCTGTGCGCTTGGCAGGATTCGCCACCGCACCAAAGTCAATCAGCATCACTTTATGATGCTTCGAATCATATAAAATGTTAGAAGGTTTGATATCACGATGAATAATCGGCGGAGAATAATGCGTCTGAAGCGCCATAAGGATATTGGCCATACCAAACATGATCGCCAAAGTTTCCTGTTCGCTGAAAACTTCACCTGTTTCTGCCTTTTCTTCTATTAAATCCTGTAACGACGGATAATCAAAATATTCCTGAATAATATAACATTCATTTTTATCGGCATCCCCCTTGACATAGCCTAAAAATTCCGGAACCCCAGGCACATGAACATGAGAAAGCGTCGCAGCTTCACGCTCAAAAAGCTCTAAACTTTTAAACTTATCGACAAATTTCAACGCCTTTACAGCCACTTTTTGCTGCGAAACACGCGAAACCGCCAAATACGTCTTCCCATTCGTGCCTTCACCCAACTCTCGGATAAAGCGATAATCTTTGATCAAAGCCTCAGGCGTTGCGATGTTCTCTGGTGATGCGGCATCAGAAGCCAAAACTTTCTGTGCATCTGCAGCCTTTTCAAAGTTATCTGTTTCTAACTCTGAATATGCCATCTCTTCTGATGATATTTGTGTTTTGAGTTTGTTCATCTTGAAATCATACCTATTTTATACAAAAGTTTTGAACCATTGAATCGTTCATGAGCCTGCGACGGGGCGTTGCGGGGTGTCCCCGCATTGGGGGTAGGCGC
>JAGBXG010000491.1 GCA_017629415.1 Pseudomonadota bacterium
GCCTCTGAAACCGGTACACTGACTGCAAAAAAATGTAGCAATGGCCAGCTCTGTGACGAAACTTACGGTGTCTATGCCGGCGGTGTCTATGACATGCATATCTTCCAAACCGAACGTGCTTTCAGCGGCTCAAACTTCAAACTCACCCTCACCGGCTTCATCAACTCCGGTAAATCCACATGCGCAGCCATGTGCGGCGACGGCAAAATCGCAGGTAACGAACAATGTGATGCCGGCACGAACTCAAATCAGGCCGCTTTCATGGGATGCACCACCTCATGCCAAAAACAAAGCTACTGCGGAAACGGTAAAGTCGAAGAAGGTGAACAGTGCGACAGCGGCTTCAAATGCCAGGAATCCTCCTATAAATCCTGGTGTACCGCTCTCGGTACCTCATACAATGCCGCTGCACAATGCAGCAACAGCTGCAAATTCACCGGAAGCACATGCGGAAACGGTGTCAAAGAAGGCGCCGAAGAATGCGATAAAACAGACGGCGTTTCCAACGGCGAAAAATGCCTCACAACATGCCGTATCTCACGCTGCGGCGACGGCATCCTCGATACAAGCGTCGGCGAAGAATGCGACGACGGCAACACCAACGAAAATGACTCCTGCTCATCTTCATGCCAAAAACCGCGTTGCGGTGACGGTGTCGTTTCTGCCACCGAAGTCTGCGACGACGGCATCAACGACGGCGCTTACGGTCATTGCGGCATGAACTGCACATACTGGGCTCCGCGCTGCGGCGATGGCGTCATCCAAACCCAGTACGAAGAATGCGACAACGGCGAAGTCAAAAACAACGGCGCCTACAACGGATGTAACGCCGATTGTTCACTGGCTTCACGCTGCGGTGACAACCACATTGACACCATCTATGGAGAATCCTGCGACGACGGCAACAACAGAAACGGCGATGGTTGCTCCGCAGCATGCATCACAGAAGTCAATTAATCCACAAACACTTCAACTTATGATCTAAACTTAAAACCAGATTCTGTGACATTGACAGAGTCTGGTTTTTTGTCATTTCCTCAGAATTCCATAAACCGTCTCATGGAATCCATACCATGCATCGCATGGCATTTATCAACCCCCTTTTATATGGAGCAAAATATGGCAACACAAATTCTCATCGAAGATAAATTCGTATGCACCCCACAGGAACTCTACACCCTCCTCACCGACAATGCCTTTGACGATGAACTCATGAAAGCCCTCAATATGGGCAAAGAAATGATTTCTGAAAAGAAAACCGATAACGGTGCCGAATACAAAATCCGACTCACCAGCCCGGACGAAATCCCCGCTATCGCCAAAAAATTCACCGGCGATAAACTCTCATACGTCGAAACACGTATCTGGAATGCCAGCAAACTCTCCAACACCTGGACAATCGCACCCGAAGTCAAAGGCGCCTCCGTTGAAGCCACCGGCATCACCGAAATCATCGCCGACGGCCACGGCTGCCTCAGACGCACCAAAGGCACCATCTCAGTCAGCATCCCACTCATCGGCAAAAAAATCGAAGAAATGGTCCTCAAAAATATCTCCGATACCTTCAAAAAGAACGCCGACTACTGCCGCAAACACCTCGACAAATAAATGACATACCACCAGGAATTATCTATCCAGACAACAGGGCGAAAAACCTACGAAATCACGCAAAAAATCCGCGCCGTACTGCAAGCATCAGGCGTCAAAAACGGACTTTGCAACGTTTTCATCGCACACACCAGTTGCTCTGTCTTCATCAATGAAAACGCCGATCCCTCGGTACAATACGATCTCAACATCTATCTCAATCGTCTCGTTCCCGAAAACGATCCACACTACACACACATCTTCGAAGGCGACGACGACATGCCTGCCCACATCAAGGCAGCACTTCTCCCCTCTTCCATCACCATCCCCATCCAAGACGGACGCCTCCTGCTAGGCACCTGGCAAGGCATCTTCTTATGGGAACATCGCACCATACCACACCGCAGAAAAGTGCATGTCACCATCATGGGATGATATTAGGATGAAAGGGGGCTACGCCCCCACGGTGCTATTGGCTTGCAGCCAATACGCACCTCCCCCCAGTGCTATTGGCTTGCAGCCAATACGCACTGTTTAACCCCATCTCAAACTCAATATGGCGTACACAAAACAATAAATCACTTATAAAAGGGCATAATCCAAGACCACAAAATGATTTACAAAGTCTCTTCACGCCCCTAAACGACAATTGTCAGTCTCAGACGCATCTGCCATAAATTTTGTACGTTTCAAGCGCTCAAGCAAGACCTTTGCAGAC
>JAGBXG010000492.1 GCA_017629415.1 Pseudomonadota bacterium
AAGCGAAGAGGCCACACCCGAACCCATCCCGAACTCGGAAGTTAAGCTCTTTTGCGTCGATGGTACTGCTCGGGTGACTGAGTGGGAGAGTAGAACGTTGCCGGCTTTTTTTTGTTTTTTGAAAGACAAAAATTTAGATTTGCTGTCAGATGTTTTATCCGTTTTTTCGTTGCTCTGGCCTGCAATTACCGTTTTACTTTGGTCTGATTGGGGTACTCAATAGTGGGGTACTCGATATAATGTGCTGTAGTACTGTTGAGTGTTCTTGGGGGTAAGTCCTTATTAGATTGCTCAATGGGTTCATTTTGGGATAAATATTGAATTTGAAGCAGAGAATTAAGAATGAAAATTTATGATATTTCTCAAGAAGTATTTGGTAGTGAAGTATATCCTGGAGACCCTGCGCCTGAACGAAAGATACTTAATACAATGGAAGAAGGAGATGTCTATAATTTGACGGCATTTCAGATGTGTGCGCATAACGGTACTCATATTGATGCGCCGCGTCATTTTATTAAAGATGGAAAAAGTGTTGATGAAGTATGTTTAGAGGCCTTTGTAGGGATGGCTTATGTTGCAGAACATGACGGTATCGTTACTGGCACAGATGCATTAAAAATCATTCAAAAAGCCAAAAATCAGCACATAGATTCAGCAAAAAGGATTTTAATCAAAGGTGATGTTGAAATTTCTTTAGAGGCGGCTAGAGTATTTGCATCTTCAGGTATGTTACTTTTGGGTAATGAACCGCAGACTGTTGGTGGACAAGACGCACTGATCGCAGTGCATCTGACGCTTTTGGGAGCGAATGTTATCTTGCTTGAAGGTATTCGTTTGGCACAAGTTTCAGAAGGGGTATATTTTTTGAATTCGGCGCCGTTGAATTTATCTGGTGCGGACGGTTCGCCCTGTAGAGCGATATTGATAGATACTGCAGAAATATAAATTAAGATATGCAGATAGGCTTATAGAATTCAATATATTTGGGGATGGGGAACGATTGAGATTGTCGGTCGTATGCCCGAACGGGCATAGGCCGACAAAAAGCCGCCGTATTTGCCATAGCAAATAGGCGGCAAAACGATAAAAATAAAATATATAATTTCAATATATTATAAATATTTTACCATGTGAATTTGGTGGCCAAAGATAGATCAAATCCTTCTTCGGGATAGCCGATGGCACGCATATAGTTATAATCGGTGAGATTGGTGCCTTTGAAAAGTATAGAAAAGTGCTCCATTTGATATTCGATTTCGGCACCGAGCAGGAAGATATCGCCTACCCAGGCATGTGAGCTGTTCATCCAGGCTTCGGTACGGCGCTCGGATTCGTATTGGATGTGAATCGCAAGGCGCAGATTGGAGAGGGGAGAGTAGGAAAGGGAGGCGCGGAAATTGTGCGCAGGACGATTGTTGAGGGCGTGATCGTCACGAAGATTCCAGGCATAGAGGTAGCTGTAAGTGAGATCGAGCGTGAGATGCCAGAAGGGGCCGATTTTCAGTGCAATGTCTGTGCCTGCCAGGCGGCTCTTGTCAATGTTTTGCGCCAGTTTGATGCCGTCAATGTATTTAAAATCTATGAGATCGCGGACTTCGGTGTCGTAAACGGCAGCCGTAATGGCAACTTGAGGGTGCGGCATGTAGTGGATTTCCAGTTCGGTGTGCCATGCGGCTTCGGGAGAAAGAGGGGGGATGTTGATGCCGACGATTTCACCTCGATATTGCTCTTTCATCGTCGGCATGCGAAGCCGACGCGCCGTGCGAATGCCAAGGGTGAATTTATCAATTGTGTAGTCAAAGCCTAAATTAAAGCCGCCATTGTGGAGATCTGGAAGGTCGCCGGCACTTGAGCCCATCGCCTGGGCTGAACCAAAAAGGCGGATTTGAGGGCGAATCTGCCAGTCAAAGGCTGGGCGAATGTCGTAAAGAAAACGATCAGAATGCGTGGTTTGAGAAGTGTTCTGCGCCAATTGCTCATCATCCACGCGGTGCGTTTGGTAGTGAAAATCTGCCTTGAGAAGCGCCGAGATATAGCCTGCTGATTTGAGATCACAAGGCGAAGTCGTCAGTTCGATACGGCCACCAAAGTCGTTGTCCTGCCATTTGCTTCGGGCACCGGCAATCGTTTGAGTGGTGCGCGATGCATCGTCATATTCGTTGAGTGTATTGCCTTGATGCGTTGCCCAGAATTGTGTTTGACCCGACAGATAGGTATTGGAAAAAACCAGTTTGGCTTGGGCAAAGGCAATTTTCCAGTCACTGAATGTCCAATAACGCGGATAATCGGCAGATGTGCCGGTCGGAACATCACGCGGGGATTGCGCATAGCCGGTCGAAAGTTCAAAATCGCTCCAAGTCGCAAGCGTTCTGCCTGCTTTGAGCATGAAATTGTATCCCTGGCCGGCAGACGCCTCACGCAGGCCGCCATCCTCGCGGGGGTTGGGCTCGTAATTTTGAGATAAATAAAAACCGTTGCTGTAATGACCGCCCGCAGTGGCTGCCCAGCGCCAGGCATCAAGCGTCATTCCGTGCGAAAGACTGCCGCGCACGGAGCCTCGGCTGATTTCAAGAGCGGCTTCGAGACGTTTGGGCAGAACGGATGAAAAAGCTGCTTTTCCCCCTAAACCAGAGCCATCCGTGGGGTTTGTATCGGCATGATAAAGTTTGGCTGCACCCACCCAGTTCATTGGTAAAACATCGAGGCCAGTCATGCCGTCGTAGCCGGTTTCGAGCGGGATGCCGTCAAACTCCATACTGATGTGCCGCGTTTCAAAACCGCGAACCATGATGGTGCGCTGCCCCTTGCTTGAGGTGTGCCCAAACACACCTGGCGCAGTTTCGAGCCAGTCGTTTAAGGATTGCGTTTGCGGTGTTTCAAGCTTTTGGGCAAACTCCGGGTGAGCGCCTGGCGATGGAACATTTTCCGGCTTTGAAACAACATCGACGGCATCCAAGGTTAAAACATGATTAGAATCGTCTTTTAAACTGTTGATAGAACTCTTTGCAGATGTTCCATTCTCTAATGTTTCTTCATCCTCTAAAATGATAAGCCAGTCTTCATCCTGGGCATTTTCTTGTGCAAGAGCCTGAGTAGAAAGGCACATCAAACAGCCTGTAAAGCCGGCAAACAGAATCCATGGACGAAACATATTAATTTTCGATTTCAGCAGGGTACATCAGAATTTTTTTCAGATTTTTGACATTGTAGCATCCCAATTTGGACATGGGCTGGTCATCTTCATAAAACAGCTGATGTGTTTGAGTGTCGATATAGCTGTGTATTGTCAGGGAGCATGAAACGATGGGGCATCTATCGCCCTGGCTGCTGGCGCGAAAACCATCGCTAGATTCATAATCACACATATAGCCGGCCAAATAATCTTCGAGCGTTTCCTGGGGGACATTGACGGCTTTTTGAATGATTTGGGATATGGACAAACCATGACGAATCATATCGCCAGATGTCACCTCGCGATAATCTGCTTCGTTAAAACTGTGAATATCGATATCTCCAAGCGCCTGTTCGTTTACCATGATTGCGACACGATAAGCTGTGGCTTCATGATTTTCTTCGACGGTTTGGGATTCCTGACAGCCGAGTATGCACAAAGCAAAGAGTATGAACGGGATAAATCGCATATAGACCTTATACATGGCTAAAGATGATTTTTTGTCTAACAATGCAACTGAGTTGCATTATTATTGGGTTTAATCTTATGGTGAGAACTTGTCAAGCGTTAGCCCCAAAACGCAAGAGATCAGTATCTGTTCAAGCTACGAAAACTGTCCCATATTAGAGGATTCCAAAGGTGCTCAGCTCCTTTGATAGGGGCTGTGGCAAAGTCCCGGCGTGGTGTGGGGCGGAGCCCCAAGAAAAAGGGGGGCCGGCGAAGCCCACGGCGTACGCAAAGTCACAAAAGACTTACGAAGTGGTATGTTGCGGGGAGGAAAAATGGGGGAGCGGGTCCCCATTTTTCCAAAAAACGAGTGTTAACAGTACCCGGCTAACCCACGAAAAAGCACCCCATATTGTGGGA
>JAGBXG010000493.1 GCA_017629415.1 Pseudomonadota bacterium
AATTTTGCCTTCTTCAAAAAGCTGTTTGAAGGGAAAAATTTCATCGTCGACAAGGCAGTGCGCTGCCGTCAGCACGACGTTTTCCGCGATCAGGACGCCCGAACAATAGACGTACGGTGTGCCGTCCTGAATCAATGCAATGGCAACGGTTGAACTGTATGCGCTGTTTGCGGCTTGTCCGTTCAAAATAGGCTGCTGTGTTTCTGACAGAGTTTGTCTGAAAGCCGTGTCTTCCGTACAACCGTAAATAAATAAAATAATGAATAAAATCAGTAACTTACGCATAATAATCTATAAAATTTAAATTTTTTGACGCGGCTATTTCGTCCCTTCGGTCCTCCATACGCCGCTTTTGGCTTCGCTATTTCGTCCCTTCGGGCCTCAATACGCTTCGCCAAGTATTTTCCCGAGGATAACGCCGCCGAGACATAAAATCATGCTGATGAAAATATAAACGCAGGCAATTCCCCATTTTCCGGTTTCAAAGAGGCTGACAGTTTCCAGTGAAAAGGTTGAAAACGTTGTCAGTCCGCCGCAAAATCCTGTTTTGATGAATGCGGTTTGCTCTGGTGTCAGGCGTGGGCTTGAAAGCATGAGTCCGGCGACAAATCCGATGATGAGCGCGCCAATGACATTGGCGGCAAGCGTCATCCAGGGGAATGCGCTGCCTTGCAGCATAGGAATTTTAGAAATGCCGTATCTTGCCAGTGCGCCGAGCGCACCGCCGATGGCAACAGATAACCATGTAAGCATGTGATAAAAAAAGATGAAGTCAGTTGTCGATTCAGTTCATCACCTGTCCAACTTACGAAAAATGCCCAAATTTGCGGGTTCCAGGGGGCTCAGCTTTTTTTGCTCGACAGAATGGCGCGCTTTCTTCGTCAGCTGCGTCATTCCAGTCGGTCACGTGCGCCAGCACGCTCCCTTCTTTCATTCCTTGCTTCCTCGAAATTGCATCCAACTGGCGGCAAAATAACGTCAGCAACCAGTACCCGGCTAACGCACGAAAAACGCCCAAATTTGCGGGTTCCAAGGGGCTCAGCCCCTTGGCGGGGTTTGGGGCGGAGCCCCAATGGAGTCCGGCGGGGTTTGGGTCAAAGCCCCGAGAAAAATTGAGAAAATTAGTACGTCGAGTCGGGATCGGCGGCCAGGTTCTCAAACAGGGTGAATTCTCCGAACCATTTGAGTTTGACGGTGCCGGTTTTACCGCTTCTTTGTTTGGCGATGATGATTTCAGAGATACCTTTTTCGGAGGAATCTTTATTGTAATAGTCGTCTCTGTAAATGAAAGTGATGACGTCAGCGTCCTGTTCGATGGCGCCGGATTCGCGGAGATCCTGGAGCATGGGGCGTTTATCGGGTCTGGATTCGACGCCACGGTTGAGCTGTGCAAGGGCAATGATGGGGAGTTCGAGTTCTTTGGAGAGGCTTTTAAGATTTCGGCTGATTTCCGAGATTTCCTGTTCTCGCGAGGGATTGTATCCGCTGCCGGTCATGAGCTGCAGGTAGTCGATGACGATCATGCCGAGGTTGGCTTCTGTTTTAAGTCTTCGTGCTTTTGCCGAGAGTTTTGTAATGGAGATAGCCGGCGTTTCATCGACGTAGATGGGGGCATTCATGATGCTTTCCATGGCTTGCATGAGTCTGTTCCATTCTGCGTCTGAGAATTTGCCGCGTCTCATGGTATCGCCATGAATTCTGGCTCGTGAGGAGATCATACGATTGCCGAGTTCTTCTTTGGTCATTTCGAGGGAAAAGAAGGCGGCGGGGACGCGGTGGTCAATGGCGGCATTGGCGAGAAAATTGAGTGCCAGAGCAGTTTTTCCCATGGCAGGACGGGCGGCCAGGATGGTCAATGTGCCGGGCTTGAAGCCTGCTGTCATGGCATCGTAGTCGATGAATCCCGAACTGGTGCCCGGGAGTTGATCTTTGTTAAAATAAAGTTCTTCGAGTCTGTGGATGGTCGAAGTCATGACTTCGGACATCGTGTAATAGGCTCGGTTGGCATCACTGAGGGTCAGCTGAAAAACATCCTGATTCAGGTTATTGATGAAATCCGTGACAGATTCCATTGGGAGCTGGGCCTGCACGCGAGCTTTGTCGGCAATTTCAATGACGCGCCGGAGAATGGCGTTGTTTTTGATATGTTCGATATAGGTTTTGACGTTGGCGGCGGACGGAAGTCTTTGGGTCAGATTGGTTAGATAGGCGATGCCGCCGTTGTCTGCAAGCAGGTTCAGATTGTGCAGCTGGCTATAAAGCGAAGCCAGATCGATAGGTTTTTGGGCCATGTTAAGATTGAGCATGGCTTTAAAAATCTGTCGATTCAGTTCGTGATAAAAATCTTCGGGTTTGAGTGCATCAGCAACGGTATTGATGGTATCGTTGTCGATAAGAATACTTCCTAACAGAGAGAGTTCTGCCTCATAATTTTGTGGAATTTTGAGGGATGTTTCCGGACCTTGAGGCTGCTGTTGTTTTGCCATGTTGCACGTTTTGGGTGTGAGTTAAGATTACCACTGAAGTTTACGGACGTTAGAAGCTGCGTAGAGCAGAATCGCGGTGGCGACACTGACATTGAGAGATTCGACGGCAGGATTTTGGGCAATGCGCACGGTTTGGTCACACAACGTGCGTGTCAGGCGTCTCATGCCATCGCCTTCGGAGCCCATGACGAGTGCGGTAGCTTTTCTGAAATCGACATCGGCCACGGATGTGCCATCGATATCGGCCCCGACAACGGTAAAATCGACATCTTTGAGTTTTCGCAAGGTCTGTGCAATGTTTGCGACTCGGCAGATGGGAACGCGGTAAGCCTGACCGGCAGATGTTTTGAGGCTGGTTGCTGTCATTTGAGCGGCTCTGTCTTTGGGAATGACGATGGCATCGGCACCAAAGGCAGCAGCAGAACGAATAATGGCTCCAAGGTTGTGCGGATCTTGAATTTGATCCAGCACGAGGATAAGCGGATTGGGGCTGAGGGCTTCAAGAACATCGTCCAAATCGGCATAAACGAATTTGGGCAGTTCTAAGACAACACCTTGATGGCGTGTTTCCCCGACTTTTCGTGTCAATTCCTGCATCGAAGTTTCAATGGGTTCGATGTCAAGGCGTTCGCAGGCTTCAAGAATTTGGCTCAATTCTTTTTGTCTGCGTGTATCTGCGATCAAAAGTCTTGCTTTGGTTAATGTTTCCGCAGGGATGGTGGCCAAAGCTTCTTCTACGGGATGTATGCCGCACACGGCGAACAAGGTATTTTCGCCGGAATTTCGGGTCTCATGCCCAGAGGCGCGATCGCGCCTAACGCCGGCAGATGAAGCTTGAGGATGATGGGAAGAAGTGTGTGAAGGTTTTTTAGGATATGCCATAAGTTTAAAGGATAAAATGAAATGAAAATGCCATGATAAATATGGCATGAAATGACATTTTCAGGAATGTCAGAACCATGCGATTTTAATTTTTTTATTGAAGGGGGCAAGCCCCCTGCGGCGCTTTTTGCGCGGCGTATAGAGCCCTTTTGGGCGAAATAGACGCGCAACGCAAGGCGTATGATGCCCGAAGGTGCATCATAGCCGCGCGCAAATACGCGCCTACCCCCTATGCGTGGCATTGCCTCGCAACGCC
>JAGBXG010000494.1 GCA_017629415.1 Pseudomonadota bacterium
CAGCCTTTGCCCTACCTTTTCTGAAATTTGATGATCCCGTATTAGAAAGCTCACGCTGTGAAGTATTTTGGCGCACCGGCGATCGTCGTGCATCTGCCTGTTTGGAGGGATTAGATTCAAAGAAGCTGTCCAAATCAGCCTGGTTTATGAAACATATCAATGCGAAAGGCCAACCCACAGGCAAAAGCACCCAATGGTCCAAATTGTCCTCCGGTGCCATGAGCATTCCTGGATTTGAACTGGCATACGCCCGCAAGCTGCTTTCCGAGGGTCAAATCAATGCCGCAATCCGTGCTTATACACGTGCGATTTTACAAGACAGTTCTACGGCGACACCGCAGACCGTGTTCGAGCTAGAACGTTTATTTATTTCTCATAAACGCCGATACGAAGGCACACGTAAATTTGAAGAAATCATTGAAACCGCCGTTCGTCTGAAGCGTTCTCCGTCTCTTTTGGGTTCATTACATCTTGCAGTGGCTCGCATTTATCAACCTGAAGCGGCTCATTCCATGGCGCGCAGGCACTTGGGGTCTGCCATTGATTATCTGGGCGAAACGCCTGAAATTATTGAACTCATTGTTCGATATTATGAAGCCAAGGATAAACCGATTCAGACGCGCATGTGGCAAAACAAACTGAAGAAATTCCATGATTAACAGGACACAGATGACGCACATCCGGCACACGGCTCACACACAGCCATTGGACAGTAAAACGGCACATCAGAGTTGTTTGGAATTGCCAGCTATAATTCCATTTGGATCGTGGTGTTTGAGTATTGGCCTTGTTGCTCTCCTGCTTTCAGGCTGCAAGCAATCGTCTGAACCAGCCCCCGTTGAACCAGACGAAGTGGCTTCGTCACAGTCTCCGGCACCTGTTGTCCCATCAGTTCCCAACCGTTATCCACCGGCACCTGAGTTACCCCCAGAACCCGATACCCTCAAGATTGCGGTTATTTCGGATATTAACGGCAGTTACGGCACTGTGGGTTATTCCCCGACAGTGAAAGCGGCCATTCAAGATATCATCAGCAAAGATTATGATTTTGTCCTCAGCCCCGGTGATCTCGTAGCAGGCCAACGCGCCGGTCTTGACTATGATCGTATGTGGAAAAGTTTTCATTACGAAGTGGGCGATGTTTTTTTTGATAACAATCTGGAATTTATTTTTGCCCCCGGCAACCATGATGCCTCGGCATTTGAAGGTCATTTTCTTGAAAGACAAGCCTATGCACGAGCTTTTGCTAACCGCAAGCCTCGTGCAGAACTTTTGGAAGGCAGTCATTTTCCGTTCTATTATGCCGTCATTATCCGCGATGTGCTCGTAGTTGCCCTCGATATTACGCGTCCGATCAACGACAATGATCCCCAATTGGCCTGGCTTGAAAAAACATTGCAAACCCAAGCTCGCGCGCGCCTTGTTTTAGGGCATTTGCCTCTATCTCCACTGAATTTCAGTCAATTCTGGGAGGTTGCCAGCAGCCCTAAACTTTTGGATATTCTTCAGAAATCGCCCTCGACATTATATATATCAGGTCATCATCATATTTATTATCCAGGCCATATTGGCGAATTGCGAACGATTGCCATGCCAGCTTTAGGTTCCGGGCCGCGCAGTTTGATGGGAGCCCCCGCGACAGCCGGCTACGTTCAAATCGTGATACCGCCTCAGGCACCGCCCCGTGTTACAGCACTCATTGCGCCAGAATTTGACCACATGATCAATATTCAAACTTTACCGCAACAAGTCGTACACGCACAAAGAGAAGATGTCGGCATGGCCGAATATATTATTGAAATGCTTGATCATAACGCCCAAATTCCACAGCCCCCGACGCCATGATATCGATACGACGTATTTTATCTTTTTTGCTGCTGAGTGCATCGCTGTTATTTTGCACGTCCTCCCAAGCCTTTGAAGGCGACTGGGAAGCCGGAGCCGCTCCGGGGGCGATACTTATGCCCTCCCGAGATACTTATGGCGGCGGTGCTGAATTGTTCGCCCGATATACTGTTATCCACAGCCTGAGCGTCAGTTTTGGGGCTGGATTTTATGGCGCACAACGCACACAGCTCAATCATCCTCTTGGGCTCTACACCCTGCGCGCAGGTGCTGTCTATGCCCTCGATGTCCTGGAATGGGTGCCGGGCGCTGGTCTCCATTTATCTGCGCTTTTCTCCGAAGATAAGAAAGATATCTGGCATGATAAAGGGAAAGGCATAGGCTTGGATTTTGATCTTTTTGTGCAATACCGAGGCTTCCGACAGTTGGGTATCGGCCTTTTTTTTACGTACCACCTCGTGTTTACCGGTCCAGATTATATGACCACCGGCCTGTCATTCAGCTGGCACTCGGACAGTTTTTAATTCAGCCAAAGGATACGCAAAGGCCTTTTTGGGCTTAGCCCCAAACCACGCCACATGGCTAAGCCCTTTGGCATCCGCAATTTAGGCGTTTTTCGTGAGTTTGCCGTTTACGGATTGCAGACATTTTTGGGGCAAAATGGAACTTTGTATTCCTTCCGCCTTGAATGAACGTAGCAATTCGTACCTTTCTGCTGTTTTTTGCCATTCATTGGATACAAATTCGAACAATCCAGGCATGAAAGCAGGGCACGTGCTTGCACTCAATGGCGGCAAAGAAGTTATTTTCACTTCCTTATAAATCACCATCAGAACTCAAGTTTCTTTTCAGCTAAATTTTGCAACATGGTTACTAAAATGCAATAATTATGCCGTGTATTTGTTTTACGCCATGGTTTGGCAGAAACATG
>JAGBXG010000495.1 GCA_017629415.1 Pseudomonadota bacterium
CATGGATAAGATGCTTTGGATATGGGGGATAAGAAAAATAGATAAAGAGAAAAGTAAAAGAAGCAAGAAACAATATAAGATGATTTTTCTATTGAGATTGTTATGAACGGGCTTGTTTTGATGCATAAATCGTTTATCAATGGCATGAAAATCGATTTGACTGGCTTTTTGGGCATCAAAATCTTGCCATATATTATAATTTCCCGGCTGACAGATATGTTCGACATTTTCAAGTTTTGGTGTGCCGGTTTTGAAAACAAATTTCATCAACGAAGCAGGTTTATTTTCAACCAGATTTGAAAATTGTGCAATTAAAGCATGATGATCGGCAATTCTATTTTCAAGTGCCGGTTCGAGCATCCAGGATAGGGTATTGACAACTTCTTTAGGGATATGTGTCAGGTGGGGTTCAATCACTAGCTTGAAATCGCAGGTTTCGATATCTGCCGGGGCAATGCCCGTCAGCATTTGAACGGCAACAGCCGCGAGTGCGTAAATATCGCTTGCTGGCTGTGCTTGTCCCATGAGCTGTTCCGGTGGCATATAGCCGAATGTGCCGGCCACTGTAGAACCGCCGTTCTGTACTTGAGGATTGGCAACGGCACCAAAATCGAGCAAAGTGACCTGAAATTTTCCGTCTTCCGAAGGCGTTAGCATCAGATTAGACGGTTTGATGTCGCGATGAATGACGGGCGGATGATGGCTATGAAGCAGCTGCAGAATATTTAATACCAGCAAAATAATATCATAAACAATATGAGCTTCGAATCTATGCTTTTCTTCTATCCATTCCCCAAGCGTTTTCCCATCAATAAATTTTTGCACAATACATACATATGGCGGTTCTGCCGAAAGGTCTTCAATATATTCTATAAAAGGTGCAACGCCTTGAACATCTAATGAAGATAATATTTCTGCTTCTCTTTTGAAAAGTTCATATTGTTTCCATGTCGTTGCGGAATGAATATTGAGGCGTTTAATGGCGACTTTTTCACCATCGGCTTTACGATTAGCCAGCCAAACTTCCCCTTGCGATCCTTTACCTAGTTTTTTTTCAAATAAATATTTTTGATTCACATTTTCTGGTACATTTGAAGGTTGTATAGATTCAATATTATCATTAGGTATATTGTTTTGGGGGTGAAGAGCTTCAGTATTCATATGTAGCTTTTATAGAATATGGGGGGCGAGTAGAATAATATATTCAGATAGGTTTTAGAGGATATCGGGGCGTTGCGGGGTGTCCCCGCAGAGGGGGTAGGCGTGTATTGGCGCGCGGCTATGCCGGCCTTTTGAGGCCGTCATACGCCTTGCGTGGCGCGGTTATTTCGCTTTGCTCAATACACCGCGCCAATAGCGCCGCAGGGGGCTTTGCCCCCTGCATCAAAAAAGCCCACGCTTTTTGTTAGGCATCAGCGTGGGCTTTGATTCAGGTCATGGCTTTAGAGAGCTGCCATGGCTTCTTTGGTCGGTGCGTGGTTGGGATCGACACCCAGTGCGCGGTTGAACATGTCTTTGGCGCGTTTGGGATCGTTTGTTTTCACGCGGAGCATACCAAGATAGTAGAAGATGTTTGTTTTCACATCCTTATCTTTGACGTTCATCTGCTGGAGGAGCAGCGACTGCATGACCTTGAGTGCAGCATCATATTCTTCAGCTTCGTAGAGCATGATACCGAGTTCGAGGTTATTGGGGACGTTGTTCTTGTCGATGGCATTTGCCGCTTCGAAAGCCGCGCGAGCTCCAGCCAAGTCGCCTGCTTGTTTGAGCATGCGTCCCTTGAGGCTATAGAACGGCGGGAGACGTTTGGTTTGTTTCGATGAGGTCAGGTTTTCGATGATGCTTTCGAGTACCGGTTTGGCGCTTTCCACATCACCGGCCTTGATGTAGGCATTGACAAGTTTTTCAGCCAGTTCGATGTCGTCTGATTTTGTCTCGAAAACTCTTGCCAGAGCGTTTGCGGAAACTTTGGGATATTCTGCAGCTGCCATGTCAGCAATTTCCAAGAAGGTTGCATTGCGAACATCGATATTGTCCTCGTTATCGGCCTTGATATTGAGGAGTTCGAGCTGACGTTTGGTGTTGTTGCTGCTCTTTGCGATATCCATCAGTTCGCCGAGGGCTTTTTCGTTCTTTGGATTGAGACGGATGGCTGCATCATAGCTCTTTTCAACCTGTTCGATATCCCAGTTGGCTTTGCGAATAATGCTGGCAACATGACAGTAGATATCCGATTTTTGTTCATTGGTATCTACAACGGCAAGTTTGCGTTGCAAAATACTGAGTGCCAAATCGTATGATTTCTGCTGTTCATGGATATCGACCAATGAATCGATGGCTTCCATGTTATTCGGCTGAATCTTGAGTACTTTGGAGAGCGATTCGATGGCAGCTTCGGCATTTCCAAGATGTGTGGCTGTCTTCGCAAGTCGGATGCTGTATGTCAGCTTGAGATCGTCAGATGTGGCAGCACTTTCTTGTTCGCTGAGGAGATCATAGAGATCCTGGAAGTTACCGTTCTTGGAGTAGATGGCATCAAGTGCATTGAAAGCTTCTGTGCTTGCGGGATCATCCGCGAGAGCATCTTTGAGGAGATCAATGGCTTGCATATCATCGTTGAATTGTTTTTCAGCGATATTAGCGCGTTTAATGCGGATTGCTGCTTTGGCTTTGGCATCATTGGCTTCATCTAACATGGACATATAGAGATCATCGAGATCCTGATATTGTTCAAGTTTGGTGTAGAGGTTTTCGAGGGCTTTGTAGATGCTTTCTGAACGTTTGATATCGAGTGCATTTCTATAAGCTTCAATCGCACCGACCATGTCATTGAGTTTGTTGGCGCTGGTTTCTGCGATATTCACATAGATGTCATAACGTGCATCGTTATCATTGACACACAAGAGTTTCTTGTTGAGCAGGTCAACATATTTCTCGTGCGATTCGGCATCTGCATAGAGTCTGAGTAGCGGATTCATGGCATCGATAGCAGTATCATCGATTTCAATGATCTTTTCGAGGAATGAAATACCGCGTTCAACCTGACCGAGTGTATTGAGTGCCAAGTCTGCGCATTGATAGAGAATACCTTTTTGTTCGTCCATTTCGAACGTAAGTTCAGCCAGACGTGCTTTGGTGTTGAGGAGTTCCTCGTTATTATCGGTGAGGGTATAGATGTTTTCCATGAAGCGGATGGCATCCATATTTTCAGCATCGATATCGAGGATGGATCTCACAGCAGCCAGAGCGTCATCATGTTTCTGGAGTTTGTCGGATAAGACTTTGGCCAGTTTCAAATAGAGGCTGACTTTTTCAGAGCTATCCGAGCATGCGTTGATGGCTTGGGGATAGGTATCTGCAAGTTCATTCCAGAGCTGCAGGTTTTCGGCAATGTTTTCGATAGCATTGAGAACATCGGTATCTGCAGGATCTTTGGCAAGGGCTTTGACATAGGTATTGAATGCGGCTTTTTCGTCGTTGAGAACATCTTGTTCGAGTTTAGCCAATTCTTTGAGCAGTGTGATGGCATCCATATTATCTTCGGTGACATCGATACGTGCTTTCAGCAAGCTGGCTTGTTTTTCGTTTTCACCTGTTTCTGCATAACGCGGGGCAAGGAACTCTGCGATATCGAGGGTGAGCGTTTTATGAGCCAAAAGTTTTTCGAGTGCATCGTAAGCTTTATCGTAAGCTTTATCTTCCCAAAGGATAGATTTCAGCAGTTCGAGGGCTGCTTCAGGTTCTGAATCGAGCTTGAGTTCAACGAGTTCGAAGCGGATATCATTGATAGGTTGTGCGCCGGATTCGATACGGTGTTCGAGAATTTCGGCCAATTTTGCATGATTCGTCTGTTTGTACAGGCGATGCAGGTTTTCAAGCGCATTTTCATTGAGCGCGTCGATTTCATAGATACGTTCGAACTGAGCGATGGTTTTGTCGATGTTGTTCAAGTTTTCTTCATAGTACTTGGCTGCGATCACGGAGAGTTTGACGGATGCATCGGGATCGTTGGCATCGGCGATAACTTTTTCGCACAAATCTGTCAGCATGGCATAGGCTTCATGTTTGCAGGCCATGGTTTCAGCCTTCGCAATGATTTCATCATCTGTGGGATTGGCCATGAGTGCGGGGATGATGAAGCTGTAGGCTTTTTCGATGTCATTGAGTTTTTCATCGGCAACTGTTGCGGCATCCATATAGATATCACGTTTTTCGTAATCCTCGGACGTGACTTCGATACGGCGTTCGCAGAGGCTGACATAATCCAAATCGCGATCGTTTGCTTTGTAGATCGGCATAAGGATGTCGGCGATTTCAGCAACGAGGTCGTCATTTTTAAGCAGACCGTTTAATGCAACGATGGCTGCTGTTGTATCCGGCTCTTCGTCAAGGACGGACTTAAGAACTTCGATAGCTCTGGCATTATCATTGACATTTTCAATGAGAATTCTGGCCATTTTCAGCTGATGCTCGTGTTTGTTATCGGCATCGCAGTTGACTTTTGTTTCGAGCGTTTCGAGGAGATCATCGTACCGTTTTGTTTCTGTGTAGAGGTCTTCAAGCGAGGTGAGAATATTGAGATTATTCTGATCTTCGCTGAGTGCCTGAACATAGTTTTCGATGGCGCTATCCACATCATTCATGCGGTTTTTGTAAGTATAAGCCGCTTTAACTGCGAGTTCGATGCGTTCAGAAGACTCGCTTGATGCATCTATTTTACGTTTATAGATGTCGATGAGTTCGGCCCATTTTTCGTTACTTTCGTACAGTCTTTCGAGGGCATCCAGTGAAATCTGGTCTTCGGTATCCAGTTCGAGAATGGCGTGATATGTCGCGATGGCATCATCCAAATGATTGAGTGCAGATTCCTGGATTTCGGCAATGCGGTAATACAGATCTTTCTGATCCAACATATTGGAGACGGTTTCGGCGTGTTTGCGCAGGACTGCCACATGCTTGTCATGGTTTTGAGCTTTTGCATAAATTGTTTCGAGGGCTGTGATGGCGTTAAGATTAAACTCATCCGTGCTCAGAACAGCTTCGTAACATTCGGCAGCTTTCGCATCATCGTTCAGATTTTCGCTGTAGATGTTTGCAACACGTTCATAGAGGGCAACTTTCTCAAGATCATCTTCGCAAGCTTGGATAGCTTTTTCATAGACTTCCGCGAGGGTATTGTAGTTGTTAAGCTCTTGAGCAAGTGTTTCAAGTTTATCTTTGGCCTCCGCAGTACCCGGTGTCATGACAAAAGCTTTAGCATAGGTGTCAAATGCACGACCGTTCTGTGCATCGTGAGCTTCATACAAAGCTGCTTCTCTCATATAGAGGGCAACCTTGGTCGTCGGATCGTCTGATGTTTCGATCAGAACATTCAGAACTCGCGTGAGCTTATTCCATTCGTCATCTTCGTAGAGTGGTTCAAGCAGTGTTGCCATTCTGTTGCGGATTGCGGTGTTTTCATCCGTCGCTTCGAGGTTGGCAAGCATGGATTCCACAGCGCGTTTGCATGCAGAAGAATCACGTTGGATGGAGAGTGCATTTTCGAGGACTTCGGTGGCTTCTTCCATGTCGTGGAGTTCGCGGGCAAGGACAACACCAAGTTTATGCATGTATTCCACGCGTTCTTTATCGTCCGATGCATAATCGCTTTGAGTGCGATAGAAGTCAGCCAGTTCTTTGTATTGTTCTGTCTTGCGGAGAAGACGTTCAAGAGCGGTGCAGGCACTTGCCGTATTCTGATCAATTTCGAGCATTGCCTGATAGGTTTTGCATGCAGCCATATCATCATTGGCAATTTCCTCTTGGAGTGTGGCCATGCGAAGCATCAATGCAAGTTTTTCATCCTGATCTTGGATAATTTCAGATTTTTCTGTCCACAGTGTCAGCATGGCACTGTAGTCATGTTTCTGTGCATACGACCATTCAAGAATGTCATAGGCTTCCATTTCTTCAGCTTCTTCTGCAAGCATGGCACGGCAAAGTTCACGGGCTTTATCGTGATTGTCCAATCTTTCGGCAAAGAGGCGAGCCAAAGAGAGCATGATGACGCGTTTATCTTGGTAATCATCAATGAGATTTTCGTTGAGTACGCGTGAATAGAGATCAGCCCAAGTTTGAAGTTCAAGCGTCTTGGATGCGATGGTCTCAATATGTTTCTGAACATCGGCATCAGTCGGCTGAAGCATGAGAATACGGCCATATGTTTCAAGAGCCATCTTGAGATCTTCGATATGTTCAGACCATGTTTGGGCAATATCATTCAGAATTTGGGCTTTGGTGTATTCATCCTCTTCAAGCTTGGCACGGACTTCGAGGGAATGAACGAGTTTGTGCCAATCCTGATTGGATTTATAAAGCGGTTCGAGAATGTCTGCGATGGCAACGGTATTTTCCCCACCTTCAAACATGTCTTCAAGATAGACTATCGCATCTGTGTAATCTGATTTTGTGTTGACGATATCCTGAAGTGTTTGGAGAGCATCGTAATCATCCTTAAGCTTTTCATTCTGGAGTTTGGCCAGTTTGAATTTAAGGGTGAGGATGGCATCCACATCATCAGCGGCATCATCGATTTCGGTACGAATCAAATCTGAAAGTTCAGACCACATTTCTTGCTTTTCATAGATATGAGCAAGAGCATTGCGAGCATCTTTCTGAGTTTGATCGGTTTCCAAAATGCGTTGGTATGTACCGATGGCATCGTCGTGAGCTTGACATTTGTTTTCCTGAATTTCGGCTGTTCTATAGAGTAACGGCATCTGAGCTTCAGGATCTACATTGGCCTGAAGCTTGGCATCCAGAATATCAAGCAAATCTTTCCAAGATTCGCGTTTGCTGTAAATCGCATCCAGAGCATCGAGAGCAAGAGAGTCATCTGCCTGAACTTCCAGAGTGGCTTTATAATAAGTTTCTGCCTGGGCTTCATCGTCTAAACGATTTTGGAGATAACCGGCGAGCTTGTTGTTGAGTGAAACTTGAAGTTCGGGATCATATACATTACCGACAACTTCTTTATAGACTTCTACAAGGGCTGCGGTGTTGTTCAGAATCTCGCTGAGATTTTCGATTTGTTCAAGATAAGCGTTGTCTTGATCAAGTTTGACGATGCGGGCATAGTCATGGAATGCACTGTCATAATTGCCAAGTTTGTTCTGATGCAGATCAGCAATATGTTTGAGCAATTCAACTTGTGCATACGGATCGGATTCTTCAGCAAGCTGAATTTCAAGAATCTCAGCGTGTTTCTCATGTTGTTCTGTACGTTCATACACAGATTCGAGAACGCGTGAAGCATCTAAACGGTAATCTTCGTTCTCTAACAGACCGCGGAGTGCGGTGTTGGCATCTTCGTGATCAGGGCGACGTTCTAAGATAGACTTGTAATATTCAATAGCCTGTTCCACAGACTCAAGTTTGGTCTGATAAACTTGTCCCAAACGATATTCAATGGCATCAGCCAATTCACTTTCACGGTTCAGTTCAAGTTTCTTGGTCAGAATATCGCACAAATCATCATAGCATTCCTGACTGAGATACAGTCTGTCGAGTGAGTTCAGAGTATCTTCATCATTCGGGAAAATATCCATAATTTGGACATAAAGCTGTGTTGCTTCGGCATAATCTTTGAGCTTTTCTTCCTGAAGCTGTGCCATCTGTTTAAGGATGGAGCGTTTTTCTTCGTCATCTGAAGTCAGCTGAAGTTTTGTTCCGAAGTTTTCACACAGACATTCCCAGTTTTCAGTCTGAGTATAGAGAGATTCAAGCGCATCCAAGGCGTCGCTGTCATCACTGACATTGTCCAAAATTTCACGATAGCTATCGATTGCCGCTTTAGTGTCATTCAGGAAATCTCGGTTAATGGTTGCTGTCTTGCGTAAAATATCAACTTTCTCATCGCCAGAGCCAATTTCAGCTTTGCGGTGCAGAATATCGATAAGCTCTTTCCAATTTTCTTCACTGGCATAGAGTGTTTCAAGGGCATCAAGGGAAGCAGAATCCATGTCGTCAAGTTCAATCATAGCGCGATAGCACTTGATGGCATTGCTGTTGTCTTCCAAACCATCGCGATAGACATTGGCCATGCGCTGATACAACGCATGCTTGAGAATATCGTCATCTACATTTTCAAGGCTGGATTCATACAGATCGATAATTTCACGAGGTGTTTCCAGCTGAAGTGCAAGTGTTTCGAAATCGCTGCGAAGAGCTTCATCCGAAATATCAATGCGTAAAGCTGCCTTAACAGCATCAAATGCACCTTGCTGGTCGTTCAATTCATCACGAAGAATACCAGCAATGCGACGGTTCAGTTCAACTTTGTCATACTCATCATCACAGTCTGCAAGTTTAATGCGCAGTATTGCAATCAAAGCTGACAAATCTGATTTCTCTACATAAATCGGTTCAAGCAATTCACACAGAGCAGCACGGTAATCGGCGGCTTTTTCTACGTCAGTGTTAACGAGTTTCTTTAAAAGTCCATCAGATGCAGACAGAACATCATCGCTGCAATCTGTTTCTAACACATTGCGATAACATTCAATCGAACGTTCATAATCTGCAAGATAGCTGTCGCAAACTTCAGCAAGACGAATGCGGATTGCTTTGAGTTTATCAGAATCCGAATAAATCGATTGTTCGTCTTCAAGCAATGTTGCAAGCTCAGACCATTTCTCACATGAGGCATAAAGTCTTTCAAGTGCACTCAATGCATCATCACAGGTACTGTCAATATCGAGAACAGCACGATAGACACGAATTGCTTCTTCTGATTTTTCAAGGATATCTTCATAGATCTGAGCAACTTCGAGTTCGATACCGATGCGTTCGTTGTCTGAGAAATCTGAAAGATTGGCTTTAAATTCAAGCAGTTTGACGAGTTTTTCGTAGGCTGAACTATTCTTATAAAGCTTTTCAAGATGTTCGATATTCTCAAGCTTTTCATTGTCATGGGCATACAGGTTTTCCCAGAGAACAACGCTGTCAGTTTCATTGCTGAGTTTTTCTTCTACAATCAATGCTCGACGACGTAAAATTTCATAACGCCATTCATCGTCGTTTTCTTCGTCTCCGGGAATATCAGCATACAAATGACTGATCTGTTGCCATTTGGCTTCATCATCAGAGGCTTCCGCCAGTGTGTTTAAGTTATCCCAAATACGTTCGTCTTCGGGTGTAAGATTGAACAGTCTGACAGCAACATCGAAAGCGGCTGTTTTGTCATCAAGTTCATCATGACGCAGTTGGTAAATTTGCCATAAGGCTGCTACCTTATCATCATGTTCTAAAGAATGGAGACGGATTTCCAAAACATCGCAGCGTTTGGAATGTTCACCAGCTTGTTCATAAACAGGCTCAAGAATAGATGCAAGACGCGCAGGTTCCACACCATCACGAATTAAAGATTCAAGTGTAGCAATCGTGCGTTCATGCGTTGAATCTTCATCAAGAATAGATGCATACAATTCAATGGCATTTTCTAAATGATCAAGGTGCGTGCGCTCTGTTTCTGCAAGATCATAAATAATATCAAGACGACCATCTACAACAAGCTCACGTTCCTTACCAAGCATTTCTGCATATTTGACCCAGTTCTCGCTGACATCATAAATAGATTTCAGACCACGAATCGCATCCAAATTGGCATC
>JAGBXG010000496.1 GCA_017629415.1 Pseudomonadota bacterium
GGCAGCCGAATCCGGCAAACCCGAAGCCATTGCCAAGAAAATGGCTGAAGGCCGCCTGAACAAATGGTTGGCAGAAGTCAGCCTTCTTGATCAGCCGTGGATGGGCGATAACGCCGAAGGTACTGTTGAACAGAAACGTGCCGAAATTTCCTCCACCACCGGCGAAAACGTTCGTATCAACCGTTTCGTCCGCATCGCCGTTGGCGAAAATGTGGCTGCAGAAGCAGAAGATGCAGAATAATATCACGCAGATGATACACAAGCGCACTTGTGTTCATTGCTGATGCATTTTTTATGAAGGCTTGCGTAAATCGTAAGCCTTTTTTTGTTCTTTTTAACAGTTCGTGTTAAGATAAAAGATGTCTATTGCGATTTCGATTTTCTATCGAAATCTATAATGTCCATTGTTGAGTAGAGATATATGATGAAGCGAACCCTATTTACCTTTATTTTTGTCAGTTGTTTTGCAAGTACAGCATTGGCTCAGGGCGGACCGACGGGTATTGGCTATATTCCTGGAATGCCAGTTCCACAAGCAGCGCCCGCGACGGCAGCCTCTTCAAGCACCGCATCGGCTGCATCCAAAGGCGGCAGTAACGACAACTCCAAGATTACTAAAGTTGCGTATGGTGGTCAAAACAGTGCCAGTGTTACCCCTGAAACGAAACCTGCACAAGATTTCTCCAAAGAAGAAGCCGCTTTAGGCATGCAAACCGAAAAATCCAGTTCGCTAACAAACGCACCATACAAAGGCGTTACCCCTCCCTCGCGATTGGTGCCTGAAAACGAGTCAACTTTTACACGCAAAGGCGGCAATCAGCTTTCGTGGATAGGCTTTATGCCTGAGGAAGGTGCACACCGTATTTTTATCCAAACCACGCATGCGACAAAATTTGAGCGTTTAGCTACACCTTCTGATCGCGTTGAGCTTTTCATCGCTGACACGAAGCTTGCGGTATCCAACAACAATCGTGAGCTTGACATGTCATTTTTCCAGACACCATTTGCAAAAGCCAAAGCCGTCAAATCCAAGAAAGGTGTAAAAGTGATTGTCCAGTTAAAAGAGGCACTGCCTTGCGAAGTCACCCAACAGGACAACATGATTAACATTATTGTCAGGAAATAGAGTTGGAGAAAATCAGCCAATATGCTAAAATTCTACGGCGTTGTATTTACGCTAAAGGATTATTATGGCTGAGCATCTCGGAAAATATAAGATTGATGGATTTATCGCTGAAGGCGGTATGGCGCGTATTTTGCGCGCCAAAACCGTTGGGGTTGGGGGTGTTGAAAAAACTGTTGCGCTTAAATGTCTTAAGGGCGTGATGAGTAAAGATGACAGTTATGTGCAGATGCTTTTGGATGAAGCACGAATCACTGTCAACATGACCCATAAGAATATTTGTCAGGTTTATGGCCTTGAAAATGACGGTAATACGTATTTCATGGTGATGGAGCTGATTGACGGTATCAATCTGTCTGAACTTTGTCGTTATTTATTCAGCATCAACCGTGTTTTTCCTGTTGAAGCCGCTGTATTTATTGCGATGGAAGTATGTTCCGGTCTTTCGTATGCGCATCGCATGCTGGATGAAAACGGAGAAAATCTTGGCATTGTGCACCGTGATGTCAATCCTCAGAATATTTGCATTTCCAAAGAGGGTGAAGTCAAACTGATTGACTTCGGCATAGCCAAGGCTCAGAAGAGCATGTTTGAGACTCAGGCCGGTACGATCAAAGGCAAATTCAACTATATGAGTCCCGAACAGGCGCGTGGCGAACGTGTAGATCAGCGTACAGATGTTTTTGCGCTTGGTGCCGTTCTTTATGAAATGCTGAGCGGCCACATGCTTTATCCTCAGAGTCTGGATGATGCTCGTTTGCGTACAAAGACGCGGATGGCTGATTTTGTACCGATTGAAACTTATGTTCCCGACATTCCGGAAAAACTCCGCCGTATTCTTGCGAAAGCATTAACACGCGACATTACGCAACGCTTTGAGTCATCACGAGATTTTCTTTTAGCTCTGACGCAATTTTTCCACGATTCGTGCAAGGTTTATGATGCCATTAACCTTTCGATGCTTGTTGAGAAATACTTATCCAGCAAAGACAAGCGTCCTGCAGAACGTCAGCCTGCTGAGAAGCCATATTTTGATGCGGATGACAGCAAGACAACGATGATCTCCGCGCCAGCGATTTCATCCGGCAAGGGAGGAGCGGCATCTGTTGAAGCGCGTAATATCGACGTTGATGATTCTTTTTCGCTGGAATCAGGCGACACAGCTGTCATCAATGCGATGGAAGCGCGCCGGATAGCCAGAGGCGAAGATGTTGATGACACAAGTACGAGTGTTTATTCCAAGGCTGATTTTGATGCGGCCGTCAAATCTTCTTTAAGAGACAGTTCTCCCTTTGACAGTATTTCCAGTGCCGCAGTTGATCGCAGCATCAATTTGGACATTAAAGATGCCAAAGCTGAGACAACGATTATGGTTAAAGTGGACTCTGTCAAACCTAAGTCTCAAGGCAATCTTTGGGAGAAGATATCTCAACGTATTTTGTCGATGGATGAGCGCACGCTGATTATCCTTGCTTTGGTTCTTGCGACAGTTCTGACGCTTGCGATTATTCTGTTTTTGACGCTTGGAAGTTCTAAGGAGAGCTCTCCGCATACGGTATCGTCTGTGGCGCAGGCGCATCAGATTCAGATCAGCACAAATCCTCCGAACGCTGAGATCTATATTGGCGACAAAAAATCTGACTATCGTCCGCCCTGCACAATTCCCAGCAATCTTACGATTGAGGTGAAAGCTCCGTGGTATAAGCCCAAGCTAGTTTTTCTTTCCGAGCTTCAGGATTCTTCTTACAATGTTGTGCTGGATCCGATTGTAGGCATTGTTGAATTGAGTTCCACGCCTCAGGGAGCAAATGTAAAGATTAACGATGTGGATGACGTCAAGACACCGATGCAAAAGGCTGTTGATGTAAAAAAATTGTACAGGATCGAGTTTTCGAAGCCTGGCTATCATTCTAAGCATGTGGAAGTCAGCTGGTCAGAGTCAGAAGCTCAATCATCGCCTAAGAAGGATATTCATGTAGAACTTGATAAGATATCTGATTAGCGTGGAAGTCTTTGACTTCGCAAGCCGTGTGGGGCGTTGCGGGGTGAAACCCCGCATAGGGGGTAGGCGCGTATGTTCTGGCAATATATCAGTCTTTTTTAAAAGTCTGATATATTGCCAGAGCATAGCGCCGCAGGGGGCGTTGCCCCCTTTTATATTTCAAAGCCTGAATGGACATTTATTTGCTGGCATGTGTGATAAGATTTTGACAAACGCATCAGAAAGCCCTTCTTGGGAAGATGATGTTATTTTTAGAGGTTACGGGCTTCATTTGCCGATGAATGATGCGATGTTTGTCCCGATTGGTGGCGACATGGGATCGGCGGACACGGATTTTGAAGTTTCGGAGATTCCTGCCTACGTGCCTTGCGGCAGCGGTGAGCATCTTTATCTTTGGGTTGAGAAAAAAGGCAAAGCGACACAGGATTTGACGCGAGCTGTAGAGAAAGCTTTTAAAGTCAAAGAGATTGATGTGGGTTGTGCCGGCAAGAAAGATGCGCATGCGGTCACGCGTCAATATATCAGTGTACGTTTGCCGAAAGAGAATACCGAAGGTCTTGATCAGCTTCGAGCGCATTCATGGCTGAATATTCTTGAGGTATCACGCCATACGAACAAGTTGAGAACTGGTCATCTTCGCGGCAATCGTTTCAAAGTGAAGCTTTATGGCGTCACATCAGATGATGCACAGATTGCCCATGCCTGCGCGATGCTTTCGGCGCATGGATTTATCAATTATTTCGGGAAACAGCGTTTTGGTTTTGAAGGTGACAATGTCAGGCAGGGCTTGTCTATTCTTTGCGGCGCGCGAGCCCGTCATCAAACGAAGAAATTTGTGATCAGTGCGCTTCAGTCTGCCCTTTTTAATCTGATGGCAGGCCGTCGTTTTTTAGATAAAGGTTTTGATGTTTGCGATGGCGATGTGATGCAAAAGGTGCATGCCGGATGTTTTATTTGCGACGATGTTGCAACGGATGCATTGCGTGCAAAGTCTGGCGAGATTGTTGTCACACTTCCTTTGCCTGGCAAAAAGACGATGCATGGGCATGGATATTCCATGATTCAGGAGCAATCTGCATGCGAATTGTTTTTGCAATCCTGGCGTGCCCATGATGAACAATATTCAGAATTAGATTTGAACACACTTGCCGGCCATGCCGATGGTTCGCGCCGTCCGTTATGGATTTATCCTGAGGATGTACGTTTTGAACGGCTATCTGCTGACAGTATCAGCGTAGCATTTTCATTGCCTTCCGGCTGTTATGCCACCGTATTTCTGCGTCACTTGTGTGGTTCTTCCTTCACCCGATGAGGTTAAACATGGCGAAAGATCCTAATATGAAAAAAGTTGGCGAGCTTGCACGCTTTCTTTCCGAAGCATTTGATCGAGAATTATTTGAAAACCTCCTGAAGAAGTACGGCCTGGAAGATCAGATCCCGTATATTGATCATTATATGGATTCAGGTTGGATTACCCCATTGAAATCCAATAATCGTCTTCAATTTCATCGCGGTCACATGCTGATTATTCTTCGTCTTTCTGGCTGCACGACGATTCATTATCTGCCCGGATTAAACGTTCATCATGATTTTGAAGATATCATGTTGAGACGTTCTTGTCTTTGTGATGTTGAAGCTCAGAATGTCCGTGACGATGCGGCGCATATTCATCAGCTTTTAAACTGGATCAACAGTGATTCTTTTGATCTTTTGGTACCTTTGAGCTTAAGCCATACCAAAGCGGTCATTGATATTGCATTGGATAAACTGGATCCCGAAGGCATTTATGAAAATTTGAATTTGAAAGAGCCTTCAGGTGTGTGCAAGCTTGTGAAAGATTTGCTCAAGATGCAGGCCGAGATCAGCAATGTCGTTGCGCTTGCAGGGAACAATGGCATCAGCACCCCCAGCACACAATATATTTTTGACAGAAAGCGCAAACTTGATGAACTTCATGAAGCCCTTGAACCGCTCAAATCGCAGTATCTGGCCGTTCCCAGCCGTGAAATCATGGCGAATGAACGTCTTGAGTTCATGAAGCAGCGCAACAAGTTGTTTATTCAGCAAGACTATAAAGGTCTGATTGAATATTATGAACGCAATCGTCATCTTTTTGACTGCGAAGCTAAGCCCCATGGTGATTTGTGCGTTTCTTTAGGCTATATTCATGGGAATTTATTGAATGACAATGCCAAGGCGGCTGATCTTTTTAAAGAAGCTTTTGATTATGATCCCAGCAATCAGACCGCATTTTATGAAATCAGCCGCAGTCTTCGCAAGGCTGAGAAATGGCAGGAACTTGTTGAGTATATGTCCAATACATGGGACACGATTCAAGATGCCGCACAACGCAATGCGCTTATTTTAGAATGTGCCCAGATTCAAGCCTTTAAACTTGAAAATTATATTGAATCTATAGGATTGTTTGAACGCTGCATGCAGGAAGGCTACCCTGGTAATGTGTTCGATGATTTGTATAAGATCATTGCCGGTCTGATGACGAGCTGCACCAAGCTTGACAGACTGCGTGCGCTTGTGATTTTGACGACACATGTCGTCAATTATTCTCAGTGCGATAAAATTGTTGCGCTTCAGCAAGAATGCGACAGCTCGCATGAACCGCTTGGCCGCTATATGTCTTCTTTGATTGATGCCGGTATTCAAAGCTTCAAAGGAGACCAGCCCATGGCGCTTGAAATTCTCCGTGACGCGCTTGCACTGGCACCGAGCTGCACACTGATGGACGGTTTGCTTCTTCGTATTGCCTCTAAGATTCAGTCACTGGGCGAATTCAAAGAAGTTATCGATGAGCTTTCATTCAAATCCTTACCTTCTAAAGACTTATCCAATCTTTGGCTTCGCATTACCAAAGTTCTGACAAAAGTTCCGAAACTTAAGCCGCTATGCTTTGATTATGCAGAACGTGCTGTTTCTGCCGATTCATCCAATATTGAAGCGATCGATCTTTGCATTGCTTTGGCCACAGAATTTGACAAAAAAGATCGTATTTATACCTACACTTCTCTCAAGTGTGCTCAGGTCAAGGATCCAAAAGCGAAAGCCGAACTTGAAAATACGTGTACTGACCTCAAGCTTGCCCTTGAAGATAATGACGAGCTTCGCATGGCTGCCATTGAATCTCAGCTTCAATTCAGCGAAATCAATGACAATGTTTTCGACGATCTCAAATCCATTCTTTCTTCTGTCGATGCCAAGAGTGCAATTGATTTGCTCCTGCGCGTGGAATCCCGTTGCAAAGAAGCCAAATACGCCAAACATTTGGAGTCGTTGTTCGAAATCGTGCTTGAACGTGATCTTTCCGATGATCTGAAGAAAGGCTTGCTCGAAAAATATCTCGAATGTCTGCGTGAACAGGGTTCCGAGTTGAACATTGATACGTTCATTCCCGTGCATGCTCAGCTTTATGCCCTTGCACCGAGTGAAATGCTACTCAACATGCTGAAATCGACTGCTGCTGACAACCAGTCTGCCATGCGCACTTGGGCTGCCAATCTTGAAGATGCCATCAACAACATCGAAGACAAAGTCCGTGTCCAGAAGATCTATATTGCACTTGCCGACTGCTACCAGAATATCCTCAAAGATCACGAGAAAGCAGCCGATTCCTTTGCCAATCTGCTTAAAGCAGCTCCAGACAGCGTCTCTGTCTTCAAATGTGCTTTCAGTGCCTTTGAACGTCTGGAAAGATATTATGAATGTACCGATATTTTCCAGGCATTCCCTCACGAGAAGATGTCTCCTCAGGAACGTGTCAGTTTTGCAATGAAATGCTTATCTTTTGCCCTCATTCATCTTTATGATGGCAAAGCCATGGGGAAATTCCTCAATATCATTGTCAGTACAGACACCAAACTTGGGCCCGCAGTCATCGAACAGCTGCTTGAAAAAGCCAATGCTGCAAACGTCGATAAAGATCAGCTTATCTGTTTCCTTGAACAACTTGAAAACGAAAACAAAGACATTACCGCACTTGCCCTGCGCGCGGCTCGCGTGAAACTGCTGGCTGAACTGGAACGTATGGATGCCGCTGCGGCATTGCTGGATAACACCACGTATCACAATGCCAAAGCATTCCGTCTCATAGACCATCTCAAAAATGCGGCCAAAACATTTGCCGATAAACAAGACGAATTTCCTGCCGTTTATAATCTTTGGTTTACAGATAATCCTGTTGCAGCTGCAGCCTCCAAAGCCAATAATCCCACAACTTCTATCGATGCCCTCGTCAAAGAGTATACAGAAAACATCGACGATGATTCATTTGCAATGGTCATTGAAGGCGCACTCAAAACACTTTCTGCCGATGAAGCCACGACGTTGTGCCTGAAACTCGGTGAAATCAATGAAGCGAAAGAAAGACTGACAGAAGCAGAAGATTATTTCAAAAAAGCATTTGGCTATACGGTCAACGGCGAGCTTGCTGAATTCTATAAACGCCGCAGAAAGTTCAAGAATGCCATCAAGATTCTTACTTTGCTTTGTGACAAAGCCACGGATGAAACCAAAAAGAATGCCATCCGTATGGATATTGCTAAAACCCATGAACTCCGCAACGACTATGTCAGTGCGGCCAAAGTTCTTGACGATGTGATCGCACACCGTATCGGTCTTGACAAAGCCACATTGGTTTCAGTTTATCGTCAAAAAGCCAACTATCATATCACATCCGGTAATCCTCAGGAGGCCATTGCCGCCCTCAAACAGGCGAGTTTTGAATCCGACATCAAAGCGCGCGAGGAAATCGATGTCGATACTTGCCTGCTGATGCGCGAAGTGGCACCTGCCGATGCGAAGAGACTTCATCAATCCCTCATGCTTCGCAATGCCAAATCCGAGAAGATGGTTTATCTCAGCCTCTGCTTTGATATTGACAATGAAAAATATACAGAAGCGGACAAACGCATTGAAGAACTCCTCAAATCCTCCAATCCGCTCATCAAAGGTCTGGCATACGAGCAAAAACTTCGCATGCACCAAAAACGCGGCGATGATGCAAATGATATCAAACAAACCGCAGCCAAATTGCTTGAAATCATTCCCA
>JAGBXG010000497.1 GCA_017629415.1 Pseudomonadota bacterium
AGATTTCGCGGCGGCAGCTGGTGCAAAACGCGGACGTTTGAACCAGCCATCTAAAATGGTGCTCATGGGATTAGCGAGCAAGATGGCGTAGCATACGCCTTCGGGATAACCGCCTTTCAGGCGAATGAGAACGGTCAGCGCACCAATGAGCATGCCGAAAATGAGCTGCGACATGCGGTTGCTTGGTGATGTGACGTAATCGGTGGCCATAAAAAAAGCCCCGAGGATTGCACCGCCCGAAAGTACAGCCACAAGCGGATCGCCTGTAAAAAGCGTTTCGCCGCCAAAGACCCAAGTGAGTAGGGCAATGGTTCCCAGCATCGCCACGGGAATATGCCAAGTGATATATTTATTCCAAATTAAAACCAAGCCGCCCAAAAGCAGCAGCAGACCCGAAACTTCGCCGATACACCCTGGTTTATAGCCGACAAAAAAACTGGCATACAGACCGGCGCCTTCGCCAAACGATGTACGGAATGCCGCCAAACCATGTTCACTGAGCGTCCCAAGCGGTGTCGCAGATGTCACGGCATCGGCAACAGGCATGCCATTGAGCATCGCAATCCATTGACCTGCCATACCAAGCTCGGTTAAAGGTGTCGGCTGTATCCAAGCTGTCGTCATCGCCACCGGGAATGTGACCATCAAAAATGCGCGAGCCAGCAAGGCCGGATTAAAGATGTTATATCCTAAACCGCCCATGAGCTGTTTACCGATAAAGATTGCCATCACAGATCCTAAAATCGGCAATGTAAAAGATACATCGGGCGGCAGTACAAAAGCCATCAGCAAACCCGTGAGCACTGCACTGCCATCCATCACGCGGATAGGCCGTTTCATCAGCTTTTGACAAATAGCTTCAACAGCCACACAGCTCACAATTGAGACTGCTGTCAGCGCCAGCACGCGCCAGCCAAAAAGCACTGCAGCCAAAATTAAGGCTGGCATCAGGCAGGCAATAACTGTCCACATAATCTTGGGGACAGATTCATTCTGCTTCACGTGCGGGGATATCGAAACTGTTAGAGATTTTTCCGTTGTTTTTGTGGCTTCTGTCATGGATTCAATATACGGTTAAACCAACCAAAGCGGAATGGGGGAGGGGCCCCATTTCGCCTTAAAACGTAAGTAACCAGTACCCGGCTAACCCACAAAAAAACGCCCCAAGTTTGTGGGTTCCAAGGGGCTTAGCTCCTTGGTAGGGTCCGGGAAAAAAACGGCGCGGTGTGGGGCAATACCCCACAAAAATGCCTATTTCGGCAATGATTTTTTGGCCAGTCGGATGAGCTGAACCAAGGGACGTTTAGCGGGACATACGAACGCGCATGAGCCGCATTCAAAGCAGTCTTTGACGCCGAATTGAGCCGTTTCTTTGCCTTTGCCAGCTTCGACGTAAAGGGCGATTTCTTTGGGTTCTAGCCCCATGGGGCAAGCATCAAGGCACCAGCCGCAGCGCACACAGGGACCACCGGCTCGCAAGTCGGTTTCATCCTTTGTCAAAAAGAGGATACCCGAGGTGGTTTTGGTCACAGGTGTACTCAAGTCAGATGTCGCGAATCCCATCATGGGACCGCCCAGGATCACCTTTTCAAGATCGTCTGTGGTGCCGCCGAGATAAGCCACAATATCGCTGATGCGCGTACCGACTGCTACGCGTAAGTTAGCTTGACGTTTGATACCGCGTCCTGAAATTGTCATCACGCGTTCGTACATCGGCTTACGAAGTACAACGGCTTCGTAAATGGCATAAGCTGTCGAAATATTTTGCACCACCACGCCCACAGATGACGGCAATGCGCCCGAGGCAATCCGTCGGCCTGTTAAAGCGTACACGAGCTGGCGTTCACCGCCTTGAGGATACTTCGTTTTGAGCGTACAGACAGAAATGCCTGCTTTGCCTTCAGAGGCTTTGCCCATAGCTTCAATGGCATCCATTTTATTATTCTCAATGCCAATCAAGCATTTCGAAACCCCCAGAATCTTCATGGCAATCTGAACGCCTTCCAGGATGCCGTCTGCGCACTCAAGCATCATGCGATGATCGGCGGTCAAATAAGGCTCACATTCGGCACCGTTAATCACGAGTTCTGTGATTTTAACATCTGCGGGCGGCTTCAATTTGACATGGGCAGGAAATCCTGCACCGCCTGCACCCACAATGCCGGCTTCTTTTACCAAATTCAGTAATTCGTCGACTTCGAGCGAAGCCCATTCATGTCTCTGGCTAAAAGCCTGAACTTTATTCTCAGCTTGTTCTTTAGCTTCAGCTTGTTCTTTAGCTTCGGATTGTTTTTTGTTTTCCTGTTGTATTTCTGTTTTATCGTCAGCTTTGACGGTTTCTTGAACGGCAGGTTCAATCACAATCGCAGGTGCCATGATTTTCAAAGGATGTCCGGCATTTCCCACGACTTTTACTTTGCCGTCACATGGGCTATGCACATTCGTCCCAAGTCCTTTTTCAACAATACCAATGCATTGCCCCTGGGTGACGGTATCACCTTTTTTCACCTGAGCTGTACATGGGGCACCAATATGCTGTCCCAGCATCACGGCGACTTCTTTCGGCAAAGGCATCGGTTCAATGGCAAGTCCTTCTGTCAGGGATTTCTGATCATTTGGATGAACGCCGCCTTTTTTAAATGTAAACAACTGTTTTAAAACAGACACGCTTGATACTCCTTTAAAGCGTCAAAAAAACATGTCTAGTTTCGCCTATTTTGCAAAATTCCACAACGAAACATGCCAAAAATCACCATTTTTCCTCCCAAACTTCAATTCTGCATCCCATAAAATCAACATGTGTCTCATTTTTTGTGCCCAATTTCGTGCAAAAGCGTAAAATCCAAATGATAGGTGTTAAACCTACATTCATCTCAGAGTGTATACAAAGACGCAGATCACTGACAAACATAGTATGTTGCTGCCGTTTGCATTCAAATGCCGGCAAAAACTGTAAAAAATACGAAGGGATAAAACCAATCCAAGCGGAATGGAGGGAACCCCATTTCGCCCCAAAACATCAGTAATCAGTACTCGTCTAACCCACGCAAGACAATCCATATTGCGGGTTACAAGGGGCTTAGCCCCATACACAATCCCATATTCACTTCACCATCAAACAGAGTCATGAACCATGCATGAATTTCCACTCATTGCCGACCTTGCGCTGATCCTCATCGCGGCCGGTGTCACTTCTGTTGTCTGCCGGAAGTTTAAACTGCCTATCCTGGTCGGTTACCTTTTGGCAGGTGTCCTATGTGGACCTTATTTCACGTTCTTGCCTTCGGTTGTCGACACAAGCAGCATTAAAACTTGGTCTGAAATCGGCGTCATTTTCCTGCTCTTTGCCCTGGGCCTAGAGTTTAATTTCAAAAACTTGTTCAAAGTGGGCAAAACCGGAGCCATCACCGTTGCATGTATCCTTACAGGTATGATGGCTTGCTGTATGGGGATCGGACAGCTCCTCGGATGGTCAACCGTCACATGCATCTTCATGGGCGGCATCATGTCCATTTCCTCTACCATGGTTATCGTTAAAGCCTTTGAGGAGTTAAAACTCAAAGGACAGCCATTCACACATATCGTTTATGGTGTCATGATCATGCAGGATATTTTAGGTATCGTTCTCATGGTCATCCTGTCAACGCTTGCAATTAGTCAAAATGCCTCCATTCTTGAGGAAGTTTCAACGACTTCAATGAAAGTTGTATTTTTCCTCGTGCTTTGGTTTGTTGGTGGCATTTTAATCGTGCCCACTTTGCTTCGAAAACTCAAAAATCATCTCAGCGATGAAATCCTGCTCATTATCTCTCTTGCGTTGTGTTTGGGCATGGTCATGCTGGCCGATGCCTCCCATCTTTCGACCGCGCTTGGTGCCTTTACCATCGGTTCCATTTTAGGTTCCACCACGGAAGCCCATCGCATCGAACACTTGATGGCTCCGATTAAAAACCTTTTCGGTGCCGTTTTCTTCGTTTCCGTCGGCATGATGGTCAATCCGGGAGCCGTGCTCGATAACATCGGCACTTTGGTCCTTCTGTTTGTCTTGCTCATCATCCTTAATCCCGTCATGGGCACACTCGGCGTCTTTTTATCGGGCAAAAGTCTTAAAACTGCCCTCAAAAGCGGTGCCTGTTTTGGTCAAATCGGTGAATTCTCATTCATTATCGCCAATCTCGGGGTCAGCTTGGGCGTGCTGAACGATTTCACTTATCCGCTCATCATTACGGTCAGTGCCATCACCATGGTTACGACACCCTACATGCTCAAAGGCGCTGATAAACTCACGGGACCGATTGCCAAACTCCTGCCTGAAAAACTCAAATATCGTGCAGAAGAAGACAGACGTGCGCCAGAAGTCAAAGCACCAAACAGAAAAATTATTCTCCTCAAGCACTTTATCACCGAAACTTTCATCTTATCGATGATATTGCTCGGCATTATCCTGCTCATGGGCGGTTATATCGAGCCGCATTTGGAACCGCTCCTTAAAGAACATGTCAATAATCCTGTCTTCGTTAGCAAATGTATATGCATTGTTGTGACGCTGCTGGCAATGATGCCGTTCCTCAGTGCCTTGATCCTGCGCAAGAATAAGCTGAACCGCGCTTTTGTATCGGTCATGCTGCACGACAACAGCCGGGGATTGCTCCGACTCTTCCAGGGCTTTCGCATTTTGATTACAGCCGCTTTCATCTCTTTTGCCCTTGTCGCCTATTCACCTTTCGAGTGGTATGTGAATTCGGGCATTGGCGTTGTGCTTTTGCTTATCGTTTCGGTATTCGACTTCATGTTCAAAAATTACATCATGCTCGAACGTCAGTTCCTGCTCAATTACAACGATGCAGAAGCCAGTGAATCCGAGTTGGAGGATGCCTCCAAAAATGCAAAACTGCCTTCCGTCACAGATCTCCGTGCCGTAGATTGGCTTTCAGATGATATTTCTGTGCTCTCGTATCATGTTGACGAAGACTCCCCATTCCTCAACCGACAGCTGATAGACATCAATCTTCGTGCAAAACTCAAGCTGTTTGTCATGCGCATTGAACGCGAGGATAAAACAGCATCGGTCAATATCCCCATGGGGCAGGAAACTGTGCGTCTGGGGGATTTAATGTACATTGTTGGCCGTCCCGACTGCATTCAGAAACTTGCCCAGAGTCCTTACGGCATTTCGGATAAAAAACTTCATATTCAGACCCTGAAACAGTTCAAACGCGAACTCGACGAGGCGCGCACCGATGCTTCAATGCTCAAATGCATCCGCATTCACATCAGACACGATTCGCCGTTTGCCCATCAGACGGTCAAGACATCCAATATCCGCGAACGCACCGGATGCCTCGTGATCGGCCTTGAAATCGGCGGCCGCGTCGAAATGAACCCCGATCTCAATGCGACCTTTGAACCCAACAGCCAAATCTGGGTTATTGGCGAAGCCGACAGCGTTGCCAAACTCATTGAAGAAAATATGGCGAAGCGTATGCCAGCCGAAGGCGCAGCATAGCGAAGCCAAGCGCGGCGTATGGCGCAAGCCATAGCCGTGCTGCAAATGCCACATCAATTTTCTAAAATGAAGAAAGCTCGCCAAAAGCGAGCTTTTAAGTTTATCATTTCTTCTTTTTGGGTTTCTTTGATGTCAGCTTATAGTCGAATGTATCGTCTGCTGTGACCATCAAAGTGTATTCCGTATCGGGTTGAAGCGTTTCGTAAGGCGCATTCTTAAACCATACCTTTTGATCCCCCTCCATGCGATAGGCAACCATTTCCCACTTGCCGCTTGGAATCATATTTTTTTCTTGAATATCGGTACAAATGGCTTCAGACGCGCGTCGGAAGCATACTGTCACATCTTCCGCCGTTTTCTTGTCAAATTTAAGCGTTGCCACGCCAAGAGATGCCAATTGCATATAAGGTTCCACCACAATCGAACCAAAAGGCGTCGAATCCAAAATTAAATCTAAAGGATAACGCCCGTCTTTACGCATCTTAATTTCAATCAGCTCGCCTTTGGCAATATGGCGTACGCCTGGCTTGTTGGTATGCTGATCTTCCGCAAAAACATCCAGGGTAAAACTGTTATCGGTCAAATAATCACGGGGGACGGTCACAGTCAAAGCCGTTCTGCGGTCCGCATTATTTTGCAATTGCAAGGCTGGCAGTTCAATCTCATGAGGATTGCGGATAGGCCATACGACATGAAGATGATCGCCAAAACCTTTTTGCTGAACATGAATAAAATAAGGAAAACCGCTGACGCTATGGACTTCAACGTTTTCTTCAGCAACATACGGTTGACCGTTGACATAAATAATCGTTTCGCCTGGTTTGGCATTTTTCGGAGCTTTAATGACAAGCTTTGAATGCAAGAATGCCGCATCGTCCATCATTTCATAGTTCAGCGGAGATTCCTCAAAATCGCGATCGTATGAAACCATATCCGAAAACGGCACATAACCTTCATGGAAAAATGACACCATGTTTGTTTTGCGCGTAACAAGCGGTAATTCTACGGCACCTGCGTGTTCAGGCGGAATTTCCATCGTCTTCATGGCCACGCCGTTAATCAGCACGTCAACGTTTTGAGGCGTTATCTCATAATTGTACCACGTCCTTTCCAAAACAGGCACGGGCACAAAAGCTTCAGCCTTTTGCGCAGCTGCTTCCTGGGCTTCCTTATTTTCATTCATGCCTATTACGGCAATCGTGCCACCCACAATGGCCAAAATACCCAAAAATATACAACTGATAATCAAGCCATGGGGCGTTTTGCGTTTGGAACGTTCTCCATTGACTTCTTCAATCAGCTTCAAAAGCGGAGAATCATTTAAAAGCGTACTTTCCGCACGATGACAAACAGGAGCCTGCAAATCCTCATCTTCATAAGGATCTTTCGTCAAATCCGGCGGATTGTCCTTGTGAAAACTGATGATATCTTCCGTGGCAACATCTGTCCCAAACTCAATGGAATCGTCGTCATGCACATGAGGAGCATCTGAGGTAAAACTGTTGGCATCATCTTGATTGAGATGAGATTCTGTCGTCATGTTTATGCCTTTATTCCAAATCGGAAATGAAATGGATGAATAAAAGGGGGCAACGCCCCCTGCGCCGCTATTGGCTGCGCCAATACGCGGCTACCCCCAAATGCGGGGTTGCACCCCGCAACGCCCCGCCGGACAACTCATAATTCAATCAAAAAATCAGAAATATTATTTCTCTGCTTTCTTGATGCGATCATAGCTTGTCTGTTTTAACTCAAATGTACCACGAGGATTCAAATTGGCGCTGAATGAGTACTTGCGAGAACTTTGCAGCTCTTGGCTCTGAGCACCCTTGAAAGGCTGAGGATTCTCTGCTGTGCCGCCTACACCAAACATTTCCCATTCCGTCCCTGAAGGCACCTCCGTTGCTTCGCTCATGCTCGGACAAATGACCTCGCCGGAACGACGCATGCATACCTGCAAATCATCGCGTTTCGAAATATTCTTGAACGAAACTACAGATTTACCAATCGAATCATGCATCAGAGAGGTGTCTAATGAAACGGTGCCATAACCCTCAGGAATCAATGCTACCTGAAGCGGCTTTCTCTGCTCGCGCGTGATATGATATTCCACCATACCGCCAACAGGAACTGTCGCAATAATCGGCGTTGAAACCTTTTGACCGTCAAATTCAATCAATAAACCATAAGGTTTGGTCGAACTCGGGAATTTTTTGATACTGCAGTTCGTGCCAAGCTTCGCAGTATCGGCAGATGCCAGCTCGGGAATCGTTACGGTGTTCGTGGCATCATCCGGCCAAATCAAATGCATGTGCTTGCCATAGCCTTCTTTCTCAAGCGTCAGCATGTGCGGACGACCCAAAACAACACTGGGCTGGGCATCTGGGAAATTGCTCAAAGGTACACCATCAAGTTCAACTTTCAAACCTGCACCCGCAATACCAGGATCCGTTAAACGGAAACTCAAACGACCCTTCGCATAAAGCGTATCTGGCTCAAGTTCAATCTTGATCGTTTCTGTTACGGTTTCATCTACCCCAAATGTACGGAAGTAAGGAACCATGCCGCTTGTAAATGCCAACACACTGTTGCGATGACCTTTGACAAACTCATAAGCACCGCTGCCAGATTTCAAAACACCGTTGATGTAAAGCTTGTCAACATCCTTGACTTCAATATTCACGGTATAAGTTTCCAATGGCGCGGCACGCACGGGCTCAGGTGCTTTCTCTGCTTCTGCAGCCGCTGTCTGGGGATCTGCTGCAGGCTCCGGCTCAGCATTTAGCAGGAAATATAAACCCGCTCCTATGGCACCCACTAAAACAAGAATGACAATAAATAATCCAACCGGTGCCTTCGAACGTGTTGTCACGCTCGATGACATGCCGTAATTTTCCATCAAACGCTGCTGACGTCTTCTGTTCTCTTCAATTTGTTCGCGTTCCTGCGCATGACAATGAGCTTCATATTCAGCACGTTCCGCAGGAGACATCGCTTCAAGCGCAGCTGCAAACTGTTCTTCCTCACTCAGTTCGCGTTCAGGTGC
>JAGBXG010000498.1 GCA_017629415.1 Pseudomonadota bacterium
CGAGGACTTTGGCATCACGGAGTTTGTTGACATATTCGGCCGGTGACGTGACTTCGATGGCATCGGGGGCCATGAAGCGGTGACCATAAGTGAGGGAGCCGGATTGAACGCCGGCGAAGGTCACGGGGAGTACTTCATCGCCGAGGCGGCACAAAATCCAGTGTACCGGACGAGCAAAGAGCGTGGGTTCATCGGACCAACGCATAGGTTTGCCCCAGTGAATCGCAGTGAGGCTTTCTTCGAGGATATTGCCGAGCAATTTTTTGGATTCATCGCCTTTTTCGCAGACTTTGACGGCGATGTATTGCATGGGTTTACCTTTTTTGCGTTCCTGGGTGACTTCTTCGATCATGTCTTCGGTGGCATTGAGGCCCTTGAGGAAGCCGAGTGCAGCCGGAGTCCATGCGCCATCGGGCGTTTTGCAGGCGGCCATTGCCGGACCGACTTTGAGGGTTTCGAGGTCGGTCTGACGGTCGGCGACTTCATCGATGATGAGGGCCAAACGACGCGGAGAGGCATAAGCTTTGACATCGCTGAGTTCAATGCGAGCCTCTTTGCAGCGCGAAACGAAGCCATCGCGAAGGGCATCGATGGCCATACCGATCTGGAGTGCAGGAAGATCTTCGCAGCCGAGTTCAAAAATGAGTGACTTTGCCATGATTAATCCTCCTTTTTACCTTTGTTTAAGAGTGGGAAACCCATTTCTTCGCGTTGTTTGAGGTAGCATTCGGCGGCCATACGCGACAGCGTGCGCACGCGGTTGATGTACGATTGACGGTCTGTAACCGAAATCGCGCCGCGAGCCTGCAAAATATTGAAGGCATGCGAGCATTTGAGAACGTGGTCGTAACCGGGGAACGCGAGTCCCATATCGAGGAGGCGTTTGGCTTCGGCTTCGTACATTTCGAACAATTTATATTGAAGTTCGACGCTGGCTTCATCCAACGAGTACTTCGATTGTTCAATTTCGGCCTGAAGGTGGACATCTTCATATTTGATGTCATTGACCCATTGGAGGTCATGAATGCGGTTGACGTTCTGCATGTACATACAAATACGTTCGAGGCCATAAGTAATTTCAGCGGTCACGGGATTGCAGGGCAAACCGCCGACTTGCTGGAAATAGGTGAATTGCGTGACTTCCATGCCGTCTGCCCAGACTTCCCAACCACATCCCCAGGCGCCCTGTGACGGAGCTTCCCAGTTGTCTTCAACGAGTCGGATATCGTGCGCCAACGGGTCAATGCCAATCGCCTTGAGCGAACCAAAATACAAATCCAAAACGTTCTTGGGACTCGGTTTCAAGATGACTTGGAACTGATAATAGGCACCCCAACGATTGGGGTTTTCGCCATAACGCGCGTCCACGGGACGACGGCAAGGTTCAATAAACGCAACCGAATAGGGCTCGGGACCCAATGCACGGAAGAATGTCGCCGGGTTAAACGTACCGGCACCCTTTTCAATGTCGTATGGCTGCTGCACAATGCAACCCTGCGACGCCCAGTATTTCTGCAGCGTCAGCACTAAATCCTGAAAATTCATAAGCAAACTCCTTATCCAAAATTTGGCCGTAAAAAAGCCAAAAAACCGGCGCGCGTTCTACCGCTTTTGTGTCAAAATTTCGACAGTTATTCACGATTTTACAGGCTATTTTATGGTTTACAGGATGTTTTATGGGACGCGGCTATGGCTTCGCCATACGCCTTGCGGCCGGTCCTATGGCTTGCGCCATACGTCCCGGCAATTTATATTGGGGCGCAAGCGAATCAGCTTTCTCTCCCTGTGGGAGAGACCGCACGAAGGGCGATAGTGAAGTCCAAAAAGTTCGAGGTTTCGACCTCACTCAATGCCGCTACGCGGCCCACGGTTACGCAAAGTTCTTTTGGGGCTCCGCCCCAAACCCCGCCAAGGGGCTGAGCCCCTTGGAACCCGCAATGAATTTGACGTTTTTATGAGTGAGCCGGGTACTAATAACACTCGTTTTTTGGAAAAATGGGGACCCGCTCCCCCATTTTTCGTCCCCGCGACTTACCACTTCGTAAGCAATTTGTGACTTTGCGTACGCCGTGCTACGCGGCCGCCCTCTTCATAAATGGCGAGGTCAAAAGATGCGTTCATAATCATTATCGTCCTTTTGATATGCTGGATCATAGGGATAATCATCAAGATCTCGCCAGGGATCGGCAGCTTCGTTGTACAGGAGATAGCACTTACGTCCGATAGATTCTATTCTTTGACAGACTTTTTCTTGAAAGACTTTATCTTTAAAAAACAGAATCGGCGGTGCATCTGTGTATTTATCGCTGCTGGAATGTTCGAACATGCCTCGTGCATCTTTAAGACTGGCGAGGTTCCAGTTTCGAAGAGGTTTATTATAGAAGGTGTATGCAAACATGTCTGGCATGTATTCGACATGAGAGACGTCCCATTTATCGAGAGGTTTGTTGAATTTTTTAGCTTTATAAAACATACCACTCATATTTTTGACATTGGATACATTCCAACTGTTGATATTTTGATTAAACTTTCTGGC
>JAGBXG010000499.1 GCA_017629415.1 Pseudomonadota bacterium
CCCCATGATGAACCCCGATATCGTCACCGGTGTTTCGATGATGCTTCTCTTCGTTGCCTTTGCTGGAATCCTCGGAACAAGCGATTTTCTGATCGCAGTATTACGCTGGATGCCTTGGAGAATCTGGGCACGTTTGTGAGACGCCATAAGCTGGATGCTTATGATTGTTCGGCAGTTGTTGAGATTCTCAATGGTATCAATATGCCTGAAGTGGATGATATGCTTGTGCGTATTTTGGCCATGCTGGGGGCAGCTCAGGATCCTGCGGATGGCGGTATTCGTACCGAATATGGGGATGCCTTGAGAACAACGGCGACATTTAATGCGTTGATGGCTGTTGCTTTGATGATGCAGCGCGGTCTTGTGGATTCGTAAGAAGTGTCTTGGATTACGTTTGCCTTGGATGGGCATCAGTGATTTTTTATTTAATTTCCGTATATATTTGGCACGTCTATGTATTTTGATCATTCCGGAGGCGGAGAACAACCGCCTGTTCGTACTGAAGCCCAGATTCATGCAATTTATCGCAAGCTTTTTTCGCTGGTAAAATCTATGCGCAAGCCGTCGGATATTGCTCGGGCCATTGTACTTTCTCTTGAAGGACTTTTTGGTGCGGACGGTGCGGTTTTGTGTCATATTTTTGACGACGGCGCACGTTTTGTGGCGGCCACGGGCATTCTCAATCACATGGAGATGGCACCATTTGAGCTTGATACGCCGAGTATGAAGCCTTTTTTGTTGGGCGCGTGTGCCAGAATTTTAACGCATGAACAGCTCAGCCAAGAGTATCGTGCAGCGACATTGAATGCGAAATTTGAATCTGTTTTGTTATCGCCGGTTTCATTGAGCGGTGTGCCATACGGTTTTATCGGGCTGGTATCCAGACGAGCTCATTATTATTCTGATGCAGATGCAGAAACGCTTTATCAGCTGACGGTTTATATTTCGATGCTTTTGGCAACGCGAGAGGCGGAATTATCTGATAATGAACAGCGTCACAGCAGGCGTTTGGGGCAAGTTTGTCACAAGCTGGCACCGGGTCTTCATTCGGCGACGATTGATTTGATTCAGACATTTGCCGTGATGCGCAAGAGCTATGTGGAGCAGAAATATCATTTGATGGCCGAGCCTTTGGCCAAAGCTGTTTCCAATATCGAGAACATGGCGAAGCGCATTCAGGATTTGCGGACACTTGGGGAGCTGTGTATGGCTCGTCAGGGTACATTTGAAAATGTGCAGATACGGCCGCTGATTGAGAACGTTTTGGATTATAACCGCGTTCAAATTGAGGAATGTGCCAAGCTGGAATGCACCATCGATGAAGATGTACCGGATATTTATGGTGATTTTACATTGCTGTGGCAAGCCGTTCATGAGCTGATCCAAAACAGTATTCGAGCCATGTGTAAAAGAAAGGAAATGCAGGCGCATGTTTTAAGCGTTCATGCTTATGCGTTGCCGAGTGCGGCGATTATTGAGGTCAGCGATACGGGATGTGGCATTGAGCCGGCGGATGTGCCGAATATTTTTGAGCCTTTTTATACGTCTTGGGCGCCTTGCAAGGGTTTGGGATTGACGCGCGTGCAGCTGAATACCCTGGGGATGCATGGCAAGGTGATGTATTATCCGCGCCCTGAAGGCGGTGCATCTTTTAGGATTTTGCTTCCGGATGCACGGCATACGCCTCAGACTGAGATTTTTTAATTTGGGGTAGGTCAGCATGTACCAGAGATGGATGGGTATTTTATCGGCAGTTATGCTCTTGAGTGGTTTGTCTGCATGTCAGCAGAAGCCGAATGCGGGTATGTCTGGTGAACAGGCACCTGTTTCGGCAGATGTGCAGGAATCGCAGCATTTGCTGGGCTCTTCGGGCGAAGTGGTGATGTCATCTGATGATTTAAAGCTGACCATGGGGGAATACGAACGCTGTATTGAAGTACATCGTCTGATGGGGCGGGCTTATTCCAAGCGCGCGTTGGCCAATCCGAGATTTCAGCGTGATGAGGCTCAGCGTTGTTTTCAGAGTAAGTTTATCCGCGAGTATTTGAAAAAGGCGGGGGTGTCCAGTGCGGCATCAGATCGCGAGCGTTTGCTGAAGGCGGCGATGGAACGCGAAAGTGTGCAAAGCGAGCAGGCTTTGGCTGAAAAACTTCAAATCAAGCCGGAATTATTGGCACATGATGTGGAGGATGCCCTTTTGCCGATGACGTTGCAGAAAGCATTGATTTCTCAGCTGCCGGATGCGGAGATGCGCAAACTTTTTGATGTCGATTTCAGACGATATACGCTGGAATTGGTGGAATTTGAGAATCAGTTGACAGCAGCAGAGGTTGATAAATTTTTAGCTGAAAAGCAGGATGTTTTTTCCAATTATCTTGGTGCGCATCAGGAGTTGCTCAAAAGTCCGCCGTCGGCCAGATTTATTCGCATGGGGTATACTCAGAGCGGAGGTGAGGAAGATTTTACGGCACAAAAGGCAGCTGAAGCATTGCGTTTGACAGCGATTCAGAAGGGGGCAGATGCTGCATTGGAGGCTTGTCATGCGGATAAGGCTCGTGGTTGTGTGGTTCTGAATGATAAAAATCATCTCTATTCGGAATATCGCAATGCGAAAAATGTTTGGGCATTTCGTTCGGTTGTTGGAACGGTTTCAGAGCTGATTCAGACACCTGTCATGGATGAAATTTGGATTTTGCAGAGCATTGTTCCGCCTGAACCGCTTGATATTCATCATCCGGAGACGCGTCATGAACTTGGACGCAAGGTGATGAGTGCGCTTGAGCCTGCGCCGCATTTGATTGAAGCGATTCGTCCCGAACTTGAATCGGCAAATCCGGATTTTAAGGCGACAGCAGACAAGCATGGCGGGAAATATCAGCGTTTTGATGAAACTTATTATTTGGATTTGGTGGAGAAAAACCTGATATCAAGTCCTCGCGTGATGGAAGTTTTGGCCGAAATGCGTCCGGAGGAATCGCGGCTTTTTTCGAACCCGATTGTGGATAACGGGCGCGTTTATATTTTCTATGTCAATCGTCTTTCGATGCCTTCGGATGCTGATTTTGAGGCTCAAAAGGAGGCATGGAAAGCGCGGCGTATGGCGGATCCTGGCGTGGAAATTGCGAATGAATGGATTCAGAAGAATATGCCGAGGATGACATCCTTGAATATTAAGCCGATTCAGAACATTTATGGGATTTTGCAGCCTAACGGCGTCATACGTTAGACAGCTGAAAATAGGGCAGCGCGTATCGTGCCTTTATGGCACGATAGCGTTGCCTGCCCGTCGTATTGAGGCCTTTAGGCCGAAAAGACGGGAATGAAGAAGAAAACGATTTTAATTCAACCTGAAGATAACGTTTATGAATAAGATTTGGTTTTGTCTTTCGATTGTTTCAATTTGTGCATTTCCGGCGTGGTGTGCGGCACAGACGGCGGGGGAGCAAAGCGCTTCGGCAGCGGCAAAACCGGCAGAAGAAGCGGCTTCAAAAGCTTGGCAAATGGAACCCGTGCGCGTGGTAGGCGGCAGCAGTATGGATTCTGGGGCTCGTCTGATGGATCCTGTACTGCTCGATTTTGACGGTGATGGTTTGCTCGATATCGTTTTTGGCGCGCCGGGATACAGTCCGAATGGCGTGACTTCGGCGGGTAGCATTTATGTTATTTGCGGCAAAAAAGATCAGACGTTTGAAGGCAAGATAGATGTCACCTCGTGGGATGCGTTTGATTATCGGATTGATGGCTATACGCCGAACGGGCAGCTTGGGATTCATTTGCTGACCGGCGATTTTAATGGCGATGGTTTTAAAGATTTGGCCGCGGCTGAGCCTGGTCAGAAAGGCGCGATGTACCTGTTTTATGGCGGCAAAAAGCGCGAAAAAGGCATTTATCAGATAGGTCAGGAAGGGGCGGCGGATGTCGCGTTTGTGACGACGGAACAAGGCTCGAATTTGGGTATTCATGCGTGTGTGGGCGATTTTGATCGCAATGGGATTGATGATTTGGCCATGTCCTGGCTTTCGCAAGGTACGAACCTCGGCAACAATGCCAGCCAGGTGACCATTTTGACGATGCGCAGCGAATGGGACAAAGATGTTTATGATATTGGCAAGAAGATTTACGGCAAGACCGTGATTTCGCGTCCGGTTTCGAGCAATTCTCGCGTGGTGCATACGTGTGCAACGGGTGATTTTAATGATGACGGCGTGCTTGATATTGCATTAGGCATGCCTTTGGACGCTTATCAAAAGCAGAAATCTTCCGGCAGTGTGACTGTGATTTATCATCCGCATCGCTATAACGGCACCGTCGTCGATATTGCCGAAGTCGATGAAAAATTGGGCGTGCGCATGAACGGGAATCAGACGAATGCACAGTTTGGATATTCTCTTGCGGCTGGTGATTTTACGGGGGATGGGCGCGATGATTTGGCTGTTTCGGCACCCAATAGATTGATTAAAGGGCCGAAATCGGAAGGAATGGTTTATATTTTTGATGCCAATCATTGGCCGAAAGAGACGAGTGAACAGCCGGCGGCGATGGAAATTCCAGGCAAGGGAGGGCAGTTTGGTTTCCGTTTGTCCAGTGCCGATGTCAACGGAGACAAGCGTGCGGATTTGGTGATTTCTGCGCCGACAGCCGGCACCCAGCATGATGGTGCTTTGATGGCGTATTTGGGCGGTCCGCATTTTGTCGAAGTCATGGAAAATGGATCGGGTAAGGCAGATATTGAACTTCAGGGCGAACCGTTTATGGGGTTTGGTTTGGGGGCTGCTTTTGGCGATATCAATGGGGATGGTAAGGTGGATGCCGTCGTCCGTACATCTGCAGATCCGATGCAAAGGGCTTATACGGGGGCTTTGACAACGATTGGAGCTTTCCAGGATTTGCCGCAGACAAGTGTTTTAAGCGATAAGTTTATGACGGTGGCGGCGCCTTCCAAAGGCGGTGGTCTGGCGGCAGATATGCGCATGGTTGAATATCAGGGCAAATCGTATCGGGCATGGTTTTCGCCGCAGGGCATGGGCAATCGCAGCGTGTTATGTTTGACGGATGCGGCCAGAGTAGAACAGTCTGATATTTCGGTGTCTTCTGCAGCCCAATGTGATGTTCAAATTGTTGGGCCTGAGAATTATGAAATTGCTGATTTTGCGATTTCGAAGTCCCCGACCGGTAAACCGTGGCTGACGATTGCTGTGCCGGACATGCGTGTGAAAAAAGCTGTTGGTTTTGTCGCCGTGATCGAAATGCCGGAATCGATAGACCAGCCTTTGGTCCTCAATTTGAATGAAAGTACGCTCAAATCCAATGCCCAGACTTTTATTTTGGAAGGTGAGGATTATGCCGAACTGGGCAAAAAGGTGGAATGGCGAGATTTGGATGGGGATGGTTTTGATGACTTGATCATTGGGGCTCCCAAACGCATGATCGATAATGAACGCGGAGGGTCTGTTTTTATCGTTCGTGGCAATGCGACACGCAAGAATGGCATGCACAACCTCATGGATAAATCGAACATTGTTTTTGAGGGCTTTATCAATGAAGAACTCGGTTCTCAATGGCAAGTGCTTGATTTTAATCTGGATGGTCAGCTCGATTTATTGGTGCGCGGTGAGCATACAGAAGACGCTTCCGGGGATGAATATGCAACCGTTTATGGCATTTATTCGGCCGGAAAACGTCAACCTAAGATTTATGGCATCAAGTCGCCAGAGCTGTCGACATTGCGCATTATCACACCTCAGCATCGTGCCGGTTTGGAGATCATTCCTCAAGTGGTGGATTTGAATGGCGATGGCTATGAAGATTTTATCTTAATGGCACCGGAGTATCGTGCAGGTTTGCAAAAACAAGGTATTGTTTATGCATTGTTTTCTCATGCCGAACGCAAGAGCGGCGAACTGAAGCTCAGTGATGAATCTCATATTGGATTTTCCTTTATTGCCGGGCGTAACGAACGCATTGTGGATGCGCGTTTTGCTCGGGTGAATGGACAGCTCGAATTTATCGTGGTTGCGGCAGATCTGACCACAAGTCTGACGAGTTTTGTCAGTGCTTTTGTCGATACCGATCCCCATGTGTTTATCGGCAATTTTACGGCAAGCCGTTTGGTGCGGACGGTTTCTGAGGCCAGATTGCCGAAGCCAGCGCGTCTGATTCATGTGCCGGATACGAACGGTCAGCATGATGAACTTTGGATGCTTTTCCCACATGACGGCGTGACGCAATCCGGGCAAGGCATTGCTCAAAAAGTCGTGAGATAATATATGTTTGGACGATGGCTGTGATAATGGTTTCATTTTAGAGATTTTGAGTCAGTTCAAAGCCTCAGAATTTGCTATCATGACTGTAAATAGGTATTCTGCTGTGCGTCGCAAGTTCGCGAACCCCATTAGAGCGGAGATTTCTCGTGAAGGAAACAAAGACTAAAAAAATTACTCGAACGACGACGACGGTGGCACCAGAGAGGAAGCCTGAAGCCACCCCTTATGAGTTGCTTGAACCCGTTGAAGAAAAAGTCATTCGCATGCGTTATGGCCTTTCTGAAAACGATGAAAAAGCCCTTGAGTATGCCGTCGGTGCAAGTGAAGATACACGTTTGCGCGTTTCTTTGATGGAAGCAGGAAACATTGCAGAATTGGACGGGGATGTTCCCGTTGCGGAAGGTGCTGATAAAGCCGTTCTCAAATCGTTTGTGAACAGCTTGGATGTGTAGTATTTTGTATGGATAATACATGATACAAAAATGATGCCGTATCGGTATTCATTTTGCAGTACACTATGACGTGGTTTACGTTCAAGGCCCCTTACCTCAGCCGTTTGCCACAAATTTCGGGGATGCCATTTTGGGTATCCCCTTTTTTTCTATTTGGAAAATGGCATGTTTACACAACGTCAAATTGCAGCGGCCGGTTTTTTTGGGATTTATTCGGGATGTTTGCCGTTGACGGTGAATCTAGCCCGGCTTCCCTATTGGCGCGGTGCCTGGATCGGCGTATTTTTTGGTGCTTTGATGCACTTGCAGATGACGTTTGTTTATATTTTGCTGGCCTTGTTGGCAGGCTGGCTGATGGATGATCCCATTCTTCATCGTCCGCTGACTTGGTGTTTGTTTGTGGCATTTGGGATTGTGTTTCAAGCCTTGACGTCTCTTGGATGTCAGATGATGGGGCGCTATTTTATGTCGCCTAACAAAAACGCGCCTTTCCAGCGTGAGGCGTTGTATCAGCAGCTTAAAGCGCGTGACACGGGTAAAAAAACGGTGCTTCACGATGTCGTTGTGTTGCTTGAAACGCACAAACCTGTGCCGGAATGCCGGTTTTCAAGTTTTTGGACATTGCTTTTTGCGGGCTTGTCGCTGGCCAGTACAGCCTATTGGCTTTATCGTTTGACTCTGGCTAGTCTGGATGTCCTGTTTTGGGGCGTTCCGATGGATACCGTGTGGTATCTAGGGCTTGCATGGCAATTTATCTGGCCGCTGATTGTTCTGATTGCCGTGCATATTATTGTTTTGAGCTGGCTGTGCCGCGATGCTGCGTAGATTTGCGTGATGGCTTTTTTCCCGGCTATGGCTTTGCCATACGCCTTTTTTTTCCGGCTATGGCTTTGCCATACGCCGGGTAAGCGTCGCTTTTCGGCATTTCATGCCTCAATACGCGCCGCTATTTTTGAGGCTTAAGCATAATGACGACTTCATCTGGACGTGCCATGCCGAGTTCATCGCGAACTTTGCGTTCGATGGCTCGCGAGTCGTTGCGTAAAGATTCGATACGTATTTTAAGCAGGTCGTTTGTTTTTTTCAGTTCGGCGTTGCCGGCGCGGACTTCGTTCAAATCTGCTGTCAGACGAACATAGGTGTCGGATGAGGCTTGTTCA
>JAGBXG010000500.1 GCA_017629415.1 Pseudomonadota bacterium
TTATTGCCGATGGATTGGGATGGGCCGGATTTTTTATCACAACGGCTGCCATGGGCTTGCCTGGCATGATTTTGCTCGTGATACTGATGCGTTCAGAACAGGCAAATCCAAACGCATTAAAATGAGAAGGGGGCTAAGCCGGCTTTACTCCGACGTATTATGAAGCTTTGCCCCCAAAAAAAGGCGCGGCGTATGGAAGGCCCGCGCCCGTCAGGGCGAATGGCCGACATAGCCGCGCCATGCAACGCGTATTCGCGCGAGCGAATAGCGGTGCTTCAAGCGATATTAGAGTTTTGTGCCGAGGTCATCGCAAAGGAGGACGGCAAGTTTGTGGAAGTCGCTGTTGGTGTCGATGTAACGGACTTCGGTGACGAGGGTTTTGGGATCGACGAGTTCGTGGAAGGGCACGAAACTGTGTTCCATCTGTCCAACGGAGGAGACCATGAAGCCATCGAGACCTTTTTCGACGAGTGCGACGTAGGCACCGACGCCGAGGCAAGCACCGAGCATGACGTCATAGGCGTGGGGGCTGGCACAACGTGCTTCGTAACCGAGCTGAACGCCGTTGACTTTGACTTTGGGCATACCGAGTTCTTCGAGGCGTTTCATGACCATTTTGGCAACAAGGTGTCCAAGATGGACATCACCGAGGGAAATGTGGCCGTGTTCGTCACGGGTGGTTGCTTCAAGGAAGTCGAGCGGGAGTTTTTCGGCAAGGCCTTCGGCTAAAACGACAACGCCAAAGCGTTGACGACGGGCGCGGCGTGCCGCGATGAGATCAACGATGTGATCAACGAGGACGCTGATATCGAGTGTACCTGTGAAAGGTTTACCGGCTTTTTCCATCAAGTCGGGGATATCTTCGACGCCAACAACCATGTGGGCTTCACCGGCCATGGCAACGCCGTAGGAAAGCCAGCCAGCCTTGCGGCCCATGCATTCGGCGATGAAATAGGCGCGTCCTGCACGTGCATCGGCAACGAGGTTACGGATTTCCTGCGACATAAAGTTGACAGCCGTGAAATAGCCGAATGTAAAGTCAATGCCGTTGTAATCGTTATCGATGGTTTTGGGCAGGTGGATGACGCGAACTTTGGGATCGCAGTTGTTGCGAACTTGATATTCATGGAGTTTATTGGCAGTTTTGAGCGTATCGTCACCACCAATGGAGATAAGCGCATCAATACCGAGGCTGCGGAGTCCCTGATAAGTACGTTTGAGGGGAGCAGCTTTTTCGACATCATCCAAATCATCGGGGCATTGAATCATTTTGCCAGGGTTAGCGCGCGCTGTACCGATCATGATACCGCGTTTATTGCGTGCGCCGACAATGCGCGAGAAATTGAGGATTTCATAGGCATCGCCTTCGACGAGGGGCATTTTTTCTTCATCGAAGTTCTGCAGGCGCGAATAACCATGCAGGAAGCCAACGACTTCAATACCAGCTTTAACAAATGCAAGTGCAGCCGATGAAATCACGGAGTTGGCACCGGGAGCGGGACCACCGGCAAAGAGAATACCTACGCGACGAATGCTTGTTTTGGCTTCTGACATCAGAAATACTCCGAATTGAAATGAGTGAACAGCTTTGGGATATGACAACCATGTTCCCAAACGATATGATAAACGGCTTTGACACATGACAATCATGGCCAAAAAACTGTGCGCGGTTTATCACAATCCCCCCATTCGTAACATGAAATTTTGCAATGCCTCACGATCATTACAGTTGAGTAAAACATCTGATTTGACTTCTATTTTTGTACAAATATCAGATGCCACAAATTCTTTGAGCGATGAGAAAGGATGCTGCGATTTAAGAATTTCCACTTTTGGCGAGGATATGCGCAAAGGATGTCCAGGTTGGCCATTGTTTGTGGGCGCCGCAAATGGCGATATAGGGCTTTGAATCAGATAACATAAATCTTCAGCGGTAATGCCGATACAATCAACGGGCCAGTGCAGCACCATGTGATGTGCAGGCACATGATGCAACCCGCAAACCAACGATTCAAGCATATATGTGCTTTGCCAATCCTTGTTTTCACACCATGTCACATCGAGATGACGATGGGCTTGGCGCACATTTTCAGCTTGGGCACCTGTGACGACCACAATCGATGAAATAGACGCACGATGTGCCGTTTGAACAATGTGCTCCAAAAATGTTCTTTCCGATGGCAAACGACAAAGCGCCTTGGGACAGCCCATCCGCGTCCCCGCGCCAGCCGCACAAATGACAATGGATATTTTCATTTTTATTTTAGTTTTGTAGGGGCGTTTTTCGTAGAACAAACAAGTACGCGTTGCTGATGTTTTTACCGCCAGTTGGATGTGATTTCGAGGAAGCAAGGAATGAAAAGAGGGACCGACAGGAATGACGAAGCTGACGAAAAAAGCACGCCAAAGAGCGAGCAAAAAAGCGTCTCTCCCCTTGAAAAAAACGTCCGAAGAGCAACAGTGAGGTCAAAGCCCATCTCCGTTGGAGAGGGGTTTGGGGTGAGGCTTTACGAAGAAAGCACGCCAAAAGGCGAGCAAAAAAGCGAATCAACTCTCTCCCTCTCATGGAGAGAATTAAACTTACTCCCAATAAAATAACATATTTGCTAAAAATTGAGCAGTTTGACGGCAATGGCGAGATTATTTATGCTACCGCACTTTGCATGAACGATGCCACTGCAGCAAAGTCACGCATCATGATTAACCTTTCTTTGGCAATTTCGCATGAATCAAACTGTCCTCAAAAACTTTGCCATCTTGGCACATCGTGAACTTGTTGAGCGTATCACCGCAAATGCTCATGACCTCGACATGATAGAACCTGAAACTGCCGCATATCCAACGAGACATGGCAGCCAGCTCACATTAACTGAAAAAAGACAACATCAAGCCTGGAAGAAACATGTTCAAGCAGTCGGGATACAGCAAGCCATTGAAGATGCAGCTTACATATGGTTTAAGCGATTGTGTATCCTGCGGTTTATGGAAGTGAATCAATATTTACCCAATCATATCCGCGTTTTTACAGATGAAACGGGTCAATTTTATCCGCAAATTCTACTGGATTCTATAAATTTGGACCATATATCGCATGACATCGATATTCAGCGCATTCATGAACTGAAAGAAAGCCATCAAACAGAAGCACTTTATCAATATTTGCTGTGCCACCAATGTCATGTTCTTAAAACACTGCTGCCTGGCATATTTACAGATTTAGAAATATATGCTGATCTATTATGTCCGGGTCCTTTGATGGCCGCTCAAAGTCTATTACACCACCTTGTTTCCGACATCCCAGAATCTTATTTCGATGTTCAAAGCGAACATGGTCAAGTCGAAATTATTGGATGGTTATATCAATATTATCTTTCCGAAAAACACGAAGAAATTGTTGACCCACTTTATGGAAAAAGTATCAGTAGAGAAGATATTCCGGCAGCCACTCAGCTTTTCACACCCGATTGGGTTGTACAGTATATTGTAGATAACACGCTTGGCAGATACTGGATGGAACATCATCCCAAGAGCCAGCTGAAACAGCATTTAACATTTTATGTTGAACCTCAAACACAAGATATTATCTCTAAAGATATCACACCGCAGGATGTCACAGTTTTTGATCCTTGTGTCGGTTCGGGGCATTTTCTCGTCTATGCCATAGATGTACTCATAAAAGTATATCGTGAATGCGGCTACTCTGACCAAGATGCCATTGCAGAAATCATAAAGCATAATATTTATGGACTGGATATTGATGACCGAGTCGTTCAATTGGCTTATTTTTCGGTCATGATGAAAGGCTGTCAATACGATCGACAATTTTTACAATATGCCATACAGCCAAACATATACGCGGTTCAAGACAGTGCATTCATGGACGATGATTTTATCCATCATATCGCAAATTCCGATAAAATCCTTTATGAACAGTTATCGCTTGTCGCAGAACTCATGCAAAATGCCAAAGAACTCGGCTCTATGATTGTTTTGCCTGAACTTCAAATGGAACGGATTCAAAACTGTCTTAAAAGCCTTCCGTCACATTCTGATTTTTTGCATGCCGACAATATCAAAAAATTACACCACATCATTGAAACGATTCAACTGCTCAAAACACGATATGCCATTGTTATCACCAATCCTCCCTATCTCAATAAATATGATAAAACACTAAAATCCTATATTCAAAAACATTATAAAGATTATTCTGGCGATCTTTTTAGTATTTTTATCTATCGATGTCTTCAATTTTGCATTTCCAAAGGCTATTCAGGTCTGCTGACCCCTAATGTTTGGATGTTTATTAAAAGTTATAAAAAACTGCGCCAGTACATCACTCAACAGCATTCTATTACTACCCTTGTGCAAATGGCAAAGGGGGCTTTTTTCAGCATTGCGACTGTCGATGTCTGTGCATTTGTCATTCAAAGCCAAAAGCCAAATCAAAAAGGGATCTACTTTAGGCTGGAAGACTTTACAGGCAATCTGAATTTACAACGCGAGAAGCTTTTAGAAGCCATTCAAAATCGTGAATCCTCTTATCGATATGAAGCATCTCAGGAACTGTTTCATGCCTTACCCGGCAATCCTATCGGTTATTGGGCAGGCAATGCCATATTAAAAGCCTTTCAGACAGGCTGTCCTCTCGAAACCCATGCCTCCCCCAGACAGGGGCTTGCCACGACAAACAATAACCAATACTTGCGACTCTGGCATGAAGTTCAATATGATCATATTGGATTTGATATGGACCGAGAAACCGCCATTTCAAGCCCTATCAAGTGGTTTCCCTATAACAAAGGCGGAGAATTTAGAAAATGGTATGGCAATCAATATTATATTGTGAATTATCAATATAATGGAAAATCTATCAAACACGATGTACTGACCAAATACCCCTATCTCAAAACTCCTGATTTTGTCGTTAAAAATCCCGAAACTTATTTCAATCCATGCCTGAGCTGGTCCAAAATCTCAAGCGGCAGCATTGCTTTTCGATATTTTCCGCAAGGTTTTCTCTACGATGTTTCCGGTTGCAGCATTTTCTTTAAAAAAGATACCGATCTCTATGATTATGCAGGATTTTTAAACAGCATAGTTTGTTCCAAACTCCTCGAAATCATTTCTCCAACCCTCAATTACGAAACAGGACACATCGCCATTCTGCCTATTTTATCCCAACAAGATGATGAACGCATTCAACAGCTGGTTCAAGAAAATATTCAAATTTCAAAAACCGACTGGGATACTTCCGAAACCTCATGGCACTTCAAAAAACATCCTTTGATTTAAGAAATCTCTGAGCCATAGATTTTTTATGCATGTGGGGGCCAAGCCCCCTACGCCGCTATTTGCAAGCAAATACGCGGCTACCCCCCATTCCGGGGTAACGCCCCCCAACCCCCCACCCGGGTTTTAATGAAATATTACAGAAATAAA
>JAGBXG010000060.1 GCA_017629415.1 Pseudomonadota bacterium
ACATATCTCCGGCCCCCCCCTGCGTCATAAAGCTATAAAGCTGGAACATACACCATCCCATAGCCAAAACGACCAAAATGCTCAAACCGCAAACAAGAAGCATTTTATGTTTTGCTTTATCCTGACGGCGTGCAAGTGCATTGTGTGCATGTTCGGGAGCATTTCCGGACAACACATGTCTCAGGCGTGTTTTAAGCTCCATCGCATTAGCAGGACGTTTCTTGAGCTGCGGGCTCATCATGTCACGAATCAATGCCTGAGCGGCCTGAGAAATATTTTTCTCCTTTAAAACGGCATCACATCGGATAAGGAAGGGATTGGCAGCATCGAATTCGAGTTCATCCGGTGCCATTCCCGTCAGGAGACATACAGCAGTGACACCGAGTGCATAGAAATCGGACTGTACACAGCACTCTCCCATCATTTGTTCGGGAGCCATAAATCCTGGCGTGCCGACAACAATGGTATTTTCGGTCCGTTTGCCAGGGTTTGCCACGGCACCAAAATCGATCAGCATCACTTGTCCCGACTGTTCATCATATAAAATATTGGAGGGTTTAATATCGCGGTGAATGATAGGCGGAGAATAGTTCATGTGCAAAGCAACCAATATATTCGTCACACGCATGACAATAGACAAAACAGTTTGTTCATCCAATGTTTTGCCTTCTGTCTTAAGTTTGTCAATCACCTGTTGTAAAGAGGGATATCCGCAATATTCTTGAATCATATAATATTCATTCAAGGCATTGGGAGATGAGACAAATCCTATAAATTGTGGAACGCCTCGCACGCGTATATTGGCCAATGCTCTGGCCTCGCGTTTGAACATTTCCAGTGTTTCAAAATCATCTATAAATTTCAGAGATTTAATGGCAACAAGTCGTTGTGTAGTCCGTGACACAGCCAAAAAAGTCTGGCCGTTAGCGCCATCTCCGAGCTTCCGAAGAAATAGGTAATCCTGACATAATACGGCAGGCGTTGAAATTGCAGTATCACGTTCTGCTGTCTGATAAAAATGAGATAAACGGTTCATAGAATTTCTATCCTTTCCGACGATTCAAAGCTTAAAAGATATTAAAACTTATAAACCATTGAGCGAAGTTTGATATTAAAATGAGAAACCAAATCGCGACACTGCAATATGGAAGAATCCGCAGGAATCGGATATGGCATACTATAAACTTTATTATCTTCGATATCATATAGAATAGGAAGCGACTCTCCAATTTTAGATTTATCCATATATGTTTCACTATAATAAGCATGTACAACAGGCCCAGCATCTTTCAGTTCAGGCACCTGAAATGTATAGGAAATACGCCAAAGCGGACGAATTTGCGTATTAAATATCGCATTGATTTTAGCCACATCAGCCCCGGCATCAGAAACAATATTATCCAGACCAAAAGATTTATCAAAAGCCTTTGCACTCGATAAGAGCTGAATATTTTCGATAGTGGCCAGTGATTTTCGGCCATTTTTCAGCGTTTTTTCCAACAAAGGCTGATAGCGGTTAGATTTTTCATAAGCTTGTGCGGCATGTCGAATGATTCCTATCAACGAAATTATCATCAAAATGAGATAAACGGCCATGAGAATCATCCCATAAATATGATTTTCGGGCGCCATCACAGATGAATATGAAAGGCTGACGGCAAAAATAAGGCCAACTAAAATTAATCCCAAAGTATAGGTCAGCATCATGCCAAGGTGTGCAGTTTTCTTTGAATGGCTTGAAACCTTGAAATGCCGGGATGCAATATTGACATGCACAGCAGGCAGTTCCTTAGATATTTTTTCTTCAGAAGCTAAAGATGCACATTGTTTAGCATCGCGAGCAATCATCTGACGATAGATTTGAGGCACACGCCGGGGTGTTTTATCGGGGAGAGATTGCCAAAGTGATATATTTCCAGGCTGCATCAATGATTCAACATTTTCCAAACGATAGCTGGATTTTTGATGACTTGCCGAATCTAAGAATTCAATCATAAAATTCTGACTGGCAAACATTTCCAAGACAGACCGTATTTTATCATAATCTGTCAAACGCTTTTCCGGATCAGTTTCTAACATCTGACGCAAAAAGACGCTCACTGTATCAGGCAAATGATCTAAATATTTGTCGATGAGAAGCTTGAGATTATCAACTTCCATTTTTTCCGGCGGCACACCGCTCATCATATAAACCGCAATCACAGCAAAAGAATAGATATCACTTGCCGCCACCGTTTTTCCGGCCAAAGTTTCAGGAGCCATATAACCATAAGTGCCGCTGACCATGACACCGCTGTTTTGCGGAGTTGCAGCCGTTCCAAAATCTACAAGAAACGCCTGAGGAATTTGAGAATATTTATCTTCATCAAAACGCAATAAGATATGAGAAGGTTTAATATCGCGATGAATCACCGGCGGCTGATGCGTATGCATCGCTTTGATAATATCTATAATTTGAATTAATATTTTGCATGTCACTGTAAAATGAAAACGCGATCCTTTATCTAAAAAAGTCTGTAAAGGCCTTCCATCTATATATTCTTGTACTATCAATGAGATCGGCACATCGCCATCTTTCGTCTGAATCCATTCATAGAATTGAGCTGTGCCAGGCACATGCAGCGCAGATAAAATCTTAGCTTCACGTTCAAAAACCTCATAATTTTGCCAGCTTCCTGCTGTATCTAAGCGCATTTGCTTGATGACTATCTGTTTGCCATCTGATTTGCGCAATCCGCGATACATATTCCCCAGCAAGCCCATTTGAGTATCAATTTGATAACGTCCGGCTAAAAGGCGTTCTAATGACAATCTTTTTTCATGTTCTGTCGCCCCCCCCTGCGCCGAATACCCATCATCTTTTATCTGATTTTGCGAATTCGCCGTTTGATAACTCGCATTCATTTCTATCTCTCAAAGTTTCTATTGTTGAATTACAGTTTGTACATCACAAAACTCCCCACAATATCATTACGATATTCCTCCAATATACACAACTGATTTACCCTGATATTTTCAATAATTTTACGGATGCCCGGCTATCGGACAAGCCGATACGCCGGGCCGCACTGCCTATTTGCTTTGCAAATACGGCGTGCGTTTCTATTTTGCTCACTTATATCATCAGAGCAAACTATCAAGTCCTTGACTTCCCTCATAACCTGACATGATGGCAATATCACGTTGATGGTATCATTTTTATAACATTAAACTTAATTTAACTGTTTTATGCTTTGACTATTTTATACAAAAAAGTATATCATAAAAAAGGTTGTTTGTGTGTGGTATGAACTTTTAAAATAAGGAGAAAAAACATGAGTTCAGGAACAGCAACTGTTACCGCATCATCGCTCAATGTTAGAAAAGGCGCCGGCACAAGTTATGCCAAGATCGGTTCCCTGAAAAAAGGCAAAACTGTCAACTATTCCGCAGAAAAAAGCGGCTGGCTCCAAATCAATTATAACAGCCAAACCGGTTATATTTCCAAAGCTTATACGAATACAACAAGTGGCTCTACAGGCGGCTCCAGCACATCTTCCGGCAGTACATCTTCTGTCAAACTGACCAATGCCCAAATCAACTCGGCCGTTTCTTATAATAAGAAAAACTGTCAGCATCTGTGCACAAAAATCCAAAAACTCGTCGGTGTCACCGCTGACGGTTCATTCGGTCCCGTCACTGTTCAGGCCATTGCAAACTGGCAAGCCAGCCAGGGATTGACAGCTGACGGCCAATTCGGCCCCAAATCCCAGGCCAAAGCCGGATTCAATGATAACGCCAACGACAACAAACCCTCTACAGACAATAGCTCCAATCATTCCAGCAATACCTCGTCTAAATTGCTCAACGACAAAGAAGTCCAAGCAGCCATCACCTACAACAAAAATAACTGTTCCTCTATTTGCAAAGAAATCCAAAAACTCGTCGGCGTCACCGCTGACGGCTCATTCGGCCCTGTTACCGTTCAAGCCATCGCCACTTGGCAGAAAAACAATGGCTTAACCGCTGACGGTCAATTTGGTCCCAAATCCCAAAATAAATCCGGTATCAAACCATCCGTCAAAGAAACCCAGCAAGACGGCACAGGCCTCAATAAACACACAAAGAACTATAAACAATATGCCAGTCCCTGGGGACCGAAGATGTATTCCATCATCAATGACAAAAGCCAGACTTACGCAAGCAGTGCTTGCGGACCTACCGCATGTGCAAGCATTATCGCTTCCAAAGTCGACAGTAGCGTCACCCCATACACCTTAGGTCAATGGGCCATTGAAAAAGGTTATCGTACCAGAAATGATGGCACCGCTCATGCTTTCGTACCCAAAGTTGCTGCCAAATACGGCATGACAGCCACAGAATGCAGTGTCGATACCGGTATCAAAAAACTTCAAGCCGGACACTATTGTGTTTCCGTCATGAAAGCAGGTTACTGGACAAACGGCGGCCATTATATTACCCCATATGCCTCCGACGGTTCCACCATCTATGTCGATGATCCCGGCCACAGCTCTCGTCCCAACGGCTTCAAACAAGGTAAAAAAGACTTCAAGAGCGAATGCCGTAAAATGTGGTACTTCAGCTAAACCAAATATGAAAAAAGGCGGCTTCGGCCGCCTTTTTTCATATCTCATGCACCTTTAAATCACATCTATTATTCAAGTCTGCCTTAAACAAGACTTTATCCCATCCGTTTCACCCCTTCAGGTAACACAAATCTCGTTTTTGCCGGCATGATCTGCACTTCAATCTCAGATTTTTCAAACAGCTCGCCATCCATCGCATAGATGAATCCTTCTTTTGCTGTCACTCGGATATGTTTGGCTTGCCGATAGATAAACACATCCTCAAAACGACTGTCGTCAAGATGAGTCCCCTTTTGATAATGCCCCATAATTCTGAGGAAACGCAAATGACTGAGGGTATTCGCAATACAGACTTCAATATATCCATCGTTATTATGTGAACGTGGTGCACAACGGTAGGAACCGCCCACATACTGACCATTACACAAAGTACAAAGCAATAATTTGCCGCTTGGATTAAGCACGATACCATCAGCTTCAACTGTGCATTCAGTTTTCATACCTTTTATCAAACCGATTGCCACAGAAGTCGGATAAGCATTTTTTCCGCCTATCACAGGCGTTCTGCGTAATTTAGCCATGTGTGCAGCGACGCATGAATCAAAACCAAAATGCACGGCATTGATGGCATAACGCTCATTGGCTCGAATGAGATCGATGGGCGTTTCAGTACCATCCAGCAATAATTTTAAATTTTGAAAAGCTTGACTTCCGCCATAATATTTGACGAAATCATTGCCAGAACCGCAAGGATAACACCCCATGGCAGCGAAAGGGAAATCGGCGACACCGTTGGCCACTTCATGGAGCGTGCCATCGCCTCCGCAAGCATAAAATCGAACAGGCTCTTGATGTTTGACGCAATATTCACGAATAAAGCGTGTGGCACTACCAGGGGCATCGGTCAGATAAGTCTGCGTGTCCATATCTGCGCCAAGTTGAGAAATTTCGGCACAAATGCGTTCATGGATATCCGTCTTACCTGCTGTTGGATTGATAATAAAAATATGTTTCAACGGTTTACCCTTGCGTGTTTAAAGTTCATCTAAGGCTCCCATGCGAAGGAATTTCTGAACAATTGCTTTTTACGTATGAGGGGGCCAAGCCCCCTACGCCGCTATTTGCAAG
>JAGBXG010000501.1 GCA_017629415.1 Pseudomonadota bacterium
CGTCATTCAAAGGCGTCTCTAAAGAGGTTAAAAGATGGGTCTGTCGAGAAAGGTTATTTTGGCATCTTGTGTTAGCGCAGCATTTTTGGCGTTTGGCGTCAGCTGCATGGTTGAAGACCGCAACATCGAAGATAAAGGCGTGTTTGTTTGTATTCAGAATTCAGACTGTCTTGAGGGCAGTATTTGTGACTGCAGCAAGGAGCAGGCGATTGAAGCTGAATGCGGTAAAGGATCTCAGGACTCGTGTGCTTGGACGACTTATAAAGCATCGGCAACGATGTGTGACAAGCTGACGAATTCAGATGGTTCAGAGAGCTATATTGAGGGTACTTGTGCCCGTGAATCTGATATCAATCACTGCCAAGATAAAGACAATGATGGTTATATGAAGCCTGTCAGTTCTGAGTTTGCTCATGAATGCGGTTTCAGCGACAGTTTCCCTCAAGATCCAGATGACAATAATGCTACGGTTTATCCTGGTGCTGTTGAAGTTTGTGACGGTGCCGATAATGATGGCGATGGTTGTTTAGACGGTACTTGTGAAAAAGATGATGATGGTATTTGCAAAACAGATAGCAATGGTGTTGTTTGTCTTCCCATCGTCGATCCTTGCATCGGGAATACTCGCAATATTTATGATAATACCTTCAGAGGTACGATGTGCTCTGTAGACAAAGTCGGTGGCATGCTTTGCAAGAATGGTAAATTTGTTTTTGCCAAGACCACAGATTATAAGACCTTCACAGAAGAACCTGAAGGTCATTGCCCGACCGAAGAAGAACAGCGTAATATGCGTTACTCTGATTCCGAGTTCCCCTATAACAATATAGAGGACAAGTCGACATATGCGACATACGTCTATGCCGTAGCTGAGGATGGTTCTAAATCGGTGACGCACCTTTGTGATGAAAAAGATAACGATTGCAATGGTATGATGGATGAAGGCTGTCAGAAGTGTTCTGTGGTGACAGGCAAAGAATTCTGTGTTGCAGTTGTTGCTGGTGATGACCTTAGAGTAGAAGTTTCACAGGATAACGACGTTTATCAGCACATTCTGAATCAGTGTAAGGAAAAGGGTCTGACTGAAGAACAATGTGGTTGTTTGGGTAAAATGACATGCCCGGATGAATTGGGTGCTGCAGTTTGTACTAAAGGCAGTTTGACCTTCAAAACGATTGAGGATGTCAAAAAAATAAGTAATTCTGATACGACTTATGATTGGCAGTGCACTGGTTTCGAAGAATTGTAATTGTTTTTTGATGTGTTGAAAGGCTCTGGGTGAAAGCTCAGAGCTTTTTTTTATGCTGTTTTTCAGTGAACTTGGGGGTGTTTATTGTGGAATGGGAGAGGGGCCTGTGTGTAGCAGGAACTCAGCTTGAGTAAGTCTGTTTGGTATGGGCATTTGATTTGTACTGTGTTGATATTGGAGAGGGCGTATTTGCGGAAGCAAATAGCCCGATAGAAATAAAAAAACGGTGCGTATTGCGGCGTGAGCCGCGATAGCACCGTTGGAAGGGCGTATTTGCGGAGCAAATAGCCCGTTTTTAAAAAATAGAAATATGAACTATCGTTCGATGCCGGTGAAATAGAGTGAGACGTTTTCGTATTCGGCGATGGCATGAGCTTCGTTCATGAGCATGAGACCGGCGAGTCCTGCCGAACCTGTAGCGGATGGGCGGATGGCGGTGTGTGCGTGTGCCATGGCGTGTGCGGCTTTGAGGTGTTCTTCGTCGGCGACGAGGGGAATACCGCCTGTGCGTAGCATGGTGCAGATGATGGCGTACCAGTCGTAGGTTTCGTCGTCGAGGATGCCGTGTGCGACGGAGTGTGGAGCGGATTCCCAGGGCCACATGAAGCTGTGTTTATTGGCGGCGGCGTAGCGGATGACGGATTGAACGGCGGTGGAATCCCAGGCGGAGCGGATGCAGTCGGCCATGACGAGTCGCTGTGTGATGGCGGCTGTGTCGTGTGCGGCGGCGCGTTCTTCGACGCTCATGTCATCGGTGAAGGGTTTGAATTCGGGGAAGGGTTCGTCGCGCAGGCGTGCGTCGATGAGTTTGACGATGCGGTCGTACGCGCGAGCAAGTGGGAAAGCTCCGCGTGTTTGTACGGTATGGAAGCGCGGGAGGACGGGGAGGGGTTCGTAGCGCATGGTATCGGCGAGTGCTTGTGCCGAGCTGGATGCGAGGGCGCCGCCGCCGACTTGTACGAACATGTGGTGGCATGATTGGTTATTTTCGTGCCATTTGTCGAAGATTTCATAAGCGAGTGTGGAGCCGCCTTCGATGGTCAATCCGTTGTCTGGTCCTTGACATGTGAAGGGGATGGCTCCGTTTTTGACGGCATCGAGGGAGCGGAGATAGCAGGGATCGCCGAGTTCGCCTTCGCGACGTTCGCAGATGTGGAGTGTGGCGCCGAGTGCTTTGAGGCGTTCGACGACGGATTCTTCGGCATCTGTGGGGATATAAACTTCGAGTTTTGCGCCGGCTGCTTTGCTGACGACGGCAGCCGCGAGTGCAGCATTACCGCAGCTGGCGATAGCAAAAGGCTTGGCCAAGCATTCGTTTGAGAGATTGAGGAGGACGCCGAAGAGATGGCGTGCTTTGTGTGAGCCTGCGACGTTATGGGTTTCGTCTTTGACGAAGAGTTTTTGCATGGGATCCATGTTGAGGGCATCCGCAAGCTCTGTTTCGATGGTGAGCGGTGTTTCGGTAAAGCTTGTGCCGTCGATGGCGTTCAGTTTACCGTCCAGCTGTGCCATGCGTTCGAGGTAATCGATATCGGTATGGCGTGCATTGAGTGTACGGTGATAGCCTAAGAGGCGATGGCGATATTTGACGAATGGATTTTTGGAATCCTCGAGTTTGCTGCGTTGCCAGAGTTGTGCGGTAATGACATGTTTTTTCTGCAGCAGGTGATTGACACCTGGCATGCATTCACGGTTTGGGCATGAAAACGTTGTGGAATCGTAGGCGTGAACGCGAGTACCGCAACCGACGCAGGAAACATAATGATGCTGTGGAATCATGGGGAAAGATCTCCAAAAAGAAAAAGGCCGAAAAGCCGGCCTTTGGAATTATATAATGTTAGTGGATAAACGTGAACGAAAAGCGGTTCCGCACTGGACCCTATGGGGGCTTTGCCCCGGACCCCATTGGGGCTCCGCC
>JAGBXG010000502.1 GCA_017629415.1 Pseudomonadota bacterium
GGTTATTTGCCAGCGTCTTAAAGAGATTTGGTACACATCAAACAAAGAGAAGTCTCGCAAGATTGCCGATAAACTCGAAAAGGATTACGGTAAACAATACCCTAAATCAATGACGCAACTCAGGAAGGGTTTAGAAGACACTCTTACTTATGTGGATTTCCCTGAATACTCGCCGCGTAAGATTGCCTCGACAAACGTCCTAGAGCGCTTGAATAGGGAACTCAATAGACGATCCAAAAGCATCGGTGTGTTCCCTAACGAAGCGTCTTGTTTAAAATTGTTTACTGTAATCGCAATAGAACACTCAAAGAATTGGAATCATGAGGCGATCTTGCGTAAACTCAAAAAGAGGTCCATGAGGCTCTCTTGCGATAATCTCGAAGACCTCATGGAACAGTGCCCAGAATATGCTGAAGTGGCTTATCGAGTGCCGTCTTTAAACACTCGCGAAAACCATTTTAGTACCAAATTATTTACACTATCGCTGAGCCCCTTGGAAGCTGCAATGGATTTGACATTTTTATGAATGAGCCGGGTACTGATAACTATCGTTTTTGGGAAAAATGGGGACCCGCTCCCCCATTTTTCGTTCCCGCGACATACCACTTCGTAAGTCTTTTGTGACTTTGCGTACGCCGTGCCCCGGACCCCACTAAAGGGGCTGAGCCCCTTTAGCATCCCGCAATTGGAAGCAGGGTGCGCCATTCAGTTGAGTCAAAAAGCCACAAAAGAATTTAGAATCTCAACATCGCATGAAGCCCAGGCAATAGGTTGTGATAGTATGTCGTGATATCTGTTTTGAAATTTTGTCCGAAAAATTCAGTTTCACGGACATGTTGATTGACACCAAAGAGGTAGTCCAAATGCAGGCCAAGTCCAAAAGCCGGAGTGATGTAATAGGTTAGGTAAAATGAGCCTTTTAGTCCAAATATTGCAGTGGGATCATTGTCTTTATTCATGACAATAGATGCTGTATCTTCTGTTTCAGCACCATATAGCACGCCGATACCAACGCCGAGATCAAGCTGCAGACGATCTCTGATTGGCAGGATACCTCTTACCGTAATAAAAGAGCCCCCTAAAAAATGGCTTTCATCTGAGGCATCTTCTCCGGTTTCCCAAATCCCGGTGAGATCCTGATCGAAATAAACGCCGAAATAATGCCAGCGATAGCCTACGGAGATTTGCCCAGCTACCCCCGCGAGCCAGTCTTCACTGCTGCGATCCATATTGATTCCCAAACTGCCGGCTTGAAAATCTGTATTAAAATCAAAATAAAGGGCATTCGCTCCAAGTCCCATGCGTACGTCCATACCGCTTTTGCCGGCTTGTGCAAAAGCGTTGGGGATAAAGCATAAGGTTAAAAACAAGCTGAAAACTAAGGTGGCCAGATATTGAAGCTTCATTTTATTCTCCGTATTATCATAAAAATGAAATGTTCAGACATTGTGCATGTCTGACAAGATACATAACGAAAGAATCATGCCAACAAAAAAAGGCGCTGTTTCCAGCGCCTGTATTGGAGTTGAGATTTCGTTTTCAGAGAATTGGCACAAATGTTATCCAACAGCTTGATTAAAGTGGATAACTTGTTGGACATATATCAATGTCCATACCCAAAATTGGTTATGAATTGTCGCGCATTTTTCCAAGCAGATTTTGGAGTTCATCGACAGGCATCAACACAGAGCCTTCTGTACATGAAATAGATGGTGCGGGCGGCGGTGTGACCAGCGATTCAAACGTCACATCTAAAACCCGACATATTGTCTGAATCTCTGAGGAAGAAAGTGCGCGTTTGCCTGTTTCAATGGCTTGACAAGCATCCAAAGCAATCCCGGTTTTGGATGAGAAATCAGCAAGACTCATCATCTTGCATTCGCGATACATTTTGATATTTTCACCTAAGCTCATACTTTTCCCTTTATCAAAGTAAAAAGACAGATGCTATCTCATGCCAAAAAATAAGCTAAAGTGCAAATAATATTCTCATATCTCTTAAGTTTTAGAGAATGTCTGAATCATTCAAACAACCTGAGGGGCATGTCATAACAGTTGGCGTACTTTTTAGGGTTATCTTTTATCGATTCTTAGGTTGTTTTTCATGTCATGGCGTATGCAAAGTCGCAAATCACTTGCGAAGTGGTATGTTGCGGGAACGCGGAATGGGATACAGGGTTCTCTTTGTGACCGTCTGCCTAAAAAAAGACGTGCTTTCGCACGTCTTTGCATGGATTGGATGGGAAAATCCATTGTTTGTTATTTTTCGTCGGGATTGTAACGATAATTGTGTTTTTCGAGTTTTTTCTCGGTCAATGTTGTTTTGGGTAACTGTGCTCCTTGATGTTCGATTTTGCGAACCGCGAGCTGTTTGTAGGGGAGGTTATCTTCGAGGCAGTGACGCTCGCGCGTAGACAGCGTCCATGTATCGCTGCCGTGTACGTCTTTAATATCGATGAATTCGTAGGCTGGAGAAGCTTTAAGGTATTCTTCAACGGCATCGAAGTAATCGAGTACGTCGGTTTTAAGGACAAAAACGCCGTCAGGTTTGAGGAAAGTATGAATCATTTCGAAGAAGGAGTCATCGAGCAAACGGCGGCGTGCATGACGTTTTTTCCACCAGGGATCGGGGAAAAGCACGTAGATGGCACTGACGGTTTCGGGTTTAAAAAGGATAGGCAAAGCAAGTTTTGCATCTGCATGAATGACATGTCCGTTTGTCAGGCCTTCACGCTCGAGTTTTCGGAGAGAAGTCCGGCATAATGCAGCTTTAAGTTCGATGCCGAGAATAGAAGCATCGCGGCGGCGTGCCAATCCTAAGAGGAAGCATCCTCGATTGGAACCGATTTCAATTTCGGCAGGCAATTCGATGTGATGTTCTTTGGACCATTCGATGATTTTTTCGACTTCATCGGAACGGTATTGCAGGACCTCATCGGGAATGAATTCGCCGAAAGGCTGTTTTTTAAGTTCTGTCCAATTTGGATTCATGGGAGTCATAAGGTTTGCCTTTTCCTGGAGAAATGATGTGTGCCTTCAGAAATGAAGTATCGCTGTGAATTTATTTTATTGTGGGTTTGCCAACATCTTAAGTGTGTTTTGAGCCGCAGTTTTATATGCCTGTGAAACGACGGTTCCAGATTTGGACGGTCCGTTTGGTACAGGGTTAATCTGATTATTTTGGGGTGTATCTTGCACTGCGACAGGTGCATCGGTCACGGGTACATTGGGGGCGAAAACGCCGGCAATGATATTGCTGAAATCTTTGCCAAAATAAAGGATAAGAAACAGCATAACCGACATGATGATAATCATTGGCACATGTGTTTTTGATTTAGGTTTGGAGTATTGCTGACGTTTTCTCATTTTTCGAAGTCATCCATCAGGCCAAGAGATCGGCTTTTCGGACCGAAAGCATAATAAATTCCGGGATATCTTTCATGGGTGCATATTTGGGTGTGACAACGACATCCAGAGCGACGCCTTGTTCGACTTCACTGACGAGAGCCGTGGGTACGAGCAAGCTGATTGAGGTATTGGTTTGCCGCATTTTCACGCGGGCGTAAACGTGATTGAGACGTTTTATCAGGACGACGCGCAAATTACGCAGCATGAAGGTGGGTTCTTTGTTTGAAGTTCCGAAGGGTCCGAGTTGTTCGAGGTATTGATTTTGCCAAAGTTTGAGCAGTTGCGGCACGGTGGCTTCGGCATCGATATCGAGGCTGCGTTTAGGTGCCGAAGTGGAAGACATGGTCATTGAAGCATATTTTTCAATACGCTGCGTCAATTCGGGGATATTTTCGGCTTTTAAATTGATGCCGGCAGCACTGTGGTGTCCGCCAAAGTCATCGAGCAAATCTTTGCAACTTGAAAAAGCGTCGAGAATACTGAAACCTTCCGGACTTCGTGCCGATCCGCGTCCTTTGCCATCGGCAATGGAGATGACAACCGTCGGTTTATAGAATTTATCGAGAATGCGACTGGAGATAATGCCCAGAATGCCTTGTTGCCAATTTTCGCGGGCGATGACAATAATTTTGCGTCCTTCGAGGACTTGTTGTTGAGCCATAGCAGTGGCTTCATTAATCATGGCAGCTTCGGCATTTTGTCGCTGGTGATTATAATTTTCGAGGCTTTTGGCGATTTCTTGGGCTGTGGTATATCGATAAGCCGTGAGGAGCTGTACGCATTCGTTGGGATCGCCCATACGCCCGGCGGCATTGATACGCGGTGCAAGGCGGTAGCATATTGTTCTTTCGGTAATATATCTTTCATCGGCTCCGACATCGCTGAGGAGGGCGGCGATTCCACTTCTTTTACGTTTACGGATGACGTCCAGGCCGACCGAGACGAACATTCTGTTTTCGCCGAGGAGTGGTACGACATCGGCGATGGTTCCCAGGCAGACCAAATCGAGCATATCAAGGATTTCTGGTGGCTGCATTTGGGCTGTTTCATACAAGTTTCGTTGTTTTGCTTCTCGGACGAGTGCCTCGACGAGATGGAAAACGACGCCAACGGCGGCCAAGTCTTTATATGGGAATTGATCATCGGGCTGTTTGGGGTTTAGGATCAGTGTTTGCGGCATGATTTCGGGCATGGCATGATGATCGACAATGATGACATCGATGCCTTGTGCTTTGAGGGTTTCAATTTCGCGATATCCGCTCATTCCGCAGTCGACGGTGATGAGCAAGTCGGGTTTTCCGCCGGCCAATGCCGCCGCGAGTGTTTCTTCATTGAAGCCATGTCCGTCTTCTTTTCGTCGTGGCAAAAAATAATGCACATTTGCATTCAACCCTTGAAAGAACTGGTACATTAGCGTGGTTGAAGTCACGCCATCGACATCGTTATCGCCAAAGATGAGGACGGATTCATGTTGTTCGATGGCTTTAAGGCATCTTTCGATGACGGGCTGCATATTTAAGAGCAGGTTTGAGTCGGCCAGATCGGAGAGTTTTGGTTTTAAGAAGCGTTGTGCCTGATCGGGTGTACGGACACCGCGATTATAGAGCACACTTGTGAGTAATTGTGTCTCATTCAAGTCAGTCGCGAGGGCATCGACGGTATCATTATCTAATTCTTTAACGTTCCAGTATTTGGTTTCAGATTTCATATTTAATCATTTATGGATGATGGGGCCTGGCTATGATGCCTTTGGCATCATACGCCTTGGCCGCTTCGCTATTGCGCTGCGCGCAATACGCTTCGCGATAAGATATGACGGGTTTATGAGAGTATGTTTTTGAGAACTTTAGACGTTGTCTGAATCATGTCGGGGCGTTGCGGGGCGGCGCCCCGCATTGGGGGTCGGCGCGTATTTGCGCAGCAAATAGCGCCGCAGGGGGCTTTGCCCCCATTCGAAAATTGACTGAATTTAAAGGGGTTTTAGGGATAATTGTGCCTGTACAGGCTATTGTATGTCTCCCATAAAAAAAGCGCCTGACACGATTTTGCATCATGCCAGGCGCTTTATATATTCACCAGACGAACGTTTTAAAGTTTAATTTTCGAGCTCTGGTTCAGCTTTCAAAGCATCGAGTGCTTTACGTTCTGCTTCTCTTTCTTGATATTTTTTCAGCCATTTATCGATATAGATGAGGAATGGGCAGGAAAGGAAGATGGAGTCGAAGGTGGAAACGATAATACCGATGGTCATGACGATGGAGAAATCCTTGGTGGCGCCGGTAGCCATGATGGCCATGGGAACGACGGCGAACAACGTTGTCAAGCTTGTGATGGCAGTACGGCTGAGGCAATCGTTAATGGATTGATTGACGATTTCGCTCAAAGGTACGCCTGGTTCAGCCAAACCGGAGTTTTCACGGACACGGTCGAAGGTGACGATGGTATCATTGATACCGTAACCGACCAGCGAGAGGAAGGCGGCGACGATTTCGAGTGTAATTTCGATACCGATAAGGATGGTGATTCCTAATGTAATCAGCGTTGTCAAGAAGAGGGAGACGACAGCCGAAGGCGCGTAACGGATATCGAATCGCACGGCAATGTAGAGCAACATCAAGGCGAGAGCCAGGAAGATGCTGAGAATGGCATCATTACGGAATTTTGCGCCGACATCGGCACCGACGGTTACGATTTCGTCCAGCCCTGTTTGCGGGTTAAATTCATCGGCGAAATGTGTTTGCATCAAGCTGATGACATCGCCTTGGATGCCTGTGGGTTTGACGAGATATTTTCCTTTGTCATCCATGGAGACGACGACTTGTTTTTGTATTTTCTGGAAAACGGCAGCCAAAACTTCGGAGGCGACAGGTGTTTCGGGGGCAGTTTTACCGTCCAGGACACTGAATGAGACGAAGAAGTCGCCATTGATACCGCCATCTTTTTCCTGACAGGTAGGCCATCCATCGACGGCGAGACTGTTTCCGGAAATAGTGGCGACATCAGCATTGATGAGTTCTTTTGCTTTTGCCAATTCTTCACAAGTCATGGCATTTGCAGTTTTTGTGCGGATGACAAAGCTTGGTTTTGTTTCATCACTGCCGACAGATTGAACAGAGACGCTTTCGAATCGTTTGTCATCGTCATAGACCTGACGCAATTTTTCGACGTTAATGGGTTTATCGAAATGGAGCGTAATAGAGGTGCCGCCTTCAAAGCTAGTTCCCCATTTAATCATGCCGGGGAGCAAGGCGATAACGAGTCCGGCCAAGGCCAGCGCACAGAATATCGTCATGAAGGGCGTATGATATTTAATAAACGGAATCTTCGTATTTGGTTTAATCAGCGTAAATTGTGACATATTTTAACCCTCTCGATATCTTAGATAGACAGCGATTCGCTGTTGCGTCTGACCTTAATTTCAAAGATCGTGCGCGTAACGAAGAAAGCCGTATAAACCGTAGAAATCAGACCGAGGAGCAAGGTAACGGCGAATCCTTTGACGGGACCGGAGCCGAAATTCATGAGAACGATGGCAGCCACTGCGGTCGTGATATTGGAGTCAAGAATGGTCCAAAGTGCTTTATCGTAACCGATAAGGATGGCTTTTCTTGGGGATTCGTTATTTCTTAACTCTTCACGAATACGTTCGAAGATGATGACGTTGGCATCGACTGACATACCGACGGTAAGGACGATACCAGCGATACCGGGCATGGTGAGAGAGGCACCCATGGTGGCCATACCTGCCATAATGAAGAGCACATTGCAGAACAGTGCGAAGGCTGCAATGACGCCGCTGCCACGGTAGTAAATGGCCATAAATACGAAGACGAGTGCGAAGCCGATGGCGAGAGATTTCATACCGGATTCGATGGCATCTTGTCCGAGCGAGGCGCCGACGAGAGTTTTATGTTCCTGACGGATAGGAGCGGGGAGAGCCCCGGAGCGGAGTGAGACGACGAGGTTATTGACTTCAGTCATTGTTTCCTGACGGTTTCCGCGTCCCATTTCGATGGAGACGTTTCCGCCGGGGATTTCGCTGCGGATAACGGGGTCACTGACGAGCTGATCATCCATTAAGATGGCAAGCTGATCGCCGACGTGTTCTTTGGTCAGATTATGGAAGATGTCACCGCCCACGCGATTGAGTTTGAGCGAGACGTAAGGCATATTGGTATCAGGATTTGTGGCCGGATATGCAGCATCGACGTTTTCGCCGCCAAGTGCTGGCAAGTCGGTACGCACGAGGCGCATACGCCAGCTTGTAGGCAATTTGGTCAAGTCAACATCTTCAGCGACTTCCATTTTGCGTTCACGGAGGTCAACTTTTTCGTAGACGATTTCACGTCCGCTTGGGATATCCATTTCGTTAGCGCGTGCAAAAGCTTTCAAGATATCTTTACCGGAAGTTATGATGCGTCCGGTGTTGGCATCAATGACATCATCGGCACGAATCATGCCGCCGCCGATATAGATGCCGCTGTTTTCAGTGATTTTTTGACTTAAATTGGTGAAAACAGCCAAACTTTCGTTGCGATCTGCCACGAGTTTGAAGGTCAAAACAGCCGTTGTAGAAATTAATTTTTCTGCTGCATCCACGCGCGAACGTGAAAGGCCAGGAAGTTCGATAGCAATCTGATTTCCTTGTTCCACACGTACTGTAGGTTGGGCGACCCCGAGTCCGTCAATACGTTCACGAATGATTTCTACAGCTTGCTGAATGGCGTACTGTTCTTGTTCTTGTTTATAACCGGGTATCCAGCCGACTTTGACTTCATCACCACTTGCGGCAATTGTTCTCAAATCTGAATTAATCGATTTGATAAACTTATCGTTCATGATGTTGACGTCTGCGGCATTTTGGAATTTGAATGTAATTTCGAGCGCATTCTGATCGAAAACATAGCTCGTGGCGATACCTTTTTCTTCCGCCAGAAGACTCCGGATGTTTGCTGCGTTTGCGCGCATTTTGTCAGCAAGAGCAGAGTCCACATCGACTGAATAACGGAGCATCAAACCGCCTTGAAGGTCAAGGCCCAAGGACAATTGTTTGGCTTTAGTCCAATCTGGGAGAGACGTGTACCAAGAGGGCAAAGGCGGATTACGGACATCAGTTTCAGAAACTTCTTTGTCAATATCATCCGCAGCTTCGGGATAAAGCGCCATTTCGACAACAGTCGGCACGAGCGCAATACATGAAAAAATAACGAGAAATACCAGCAAGCCGGTTCTCAGCCACCAACTTCGCGACATCGCGTAACCTCATTCTTTGAGTGTATGCACAGGGATAAGCCTGTATATATGATATGACTACTGTCTATACATAAAGACCGCTGCAACCGCAGCGGTGATATCACTGACAACTTAGCTGTGATACATGTATCGACAAGTCTTCCTGAGTTAAACCCTATTGAAGCGTTATTTGTTTTTGCTCCATTTACTGTAAGCTTCATCAGCTTTATCGCTGTTATCAGCTTTATCGCTGTTATCAGCTTTATCGCTGTCATCAGCTTTAGTGTCGCTGATTTCTATATTATCTGGCAGAACACGGGCGACACCTTCGACATGAATGACAATTTCATTCTTTTTATTGTTAGCGGATATATCGATGGTCAGCCTATCCTTCTCGACTTTAACGATTTTAGCGAACACGCGGCTGACGGTTTCAATTTTATCGCCTTCTTTCAGACCATCTAGCATCGCTTGACGTTGTTTTGCCATTTTTTGCTGCGGCAAAATCAAGAATACGTAAAAAAGAGCAATGATGAGTATAAAAGGTATTAAGCTTGAAAAAATGTCCATATCTTTAAATCATTGAGGTGATGAATCGGTCACAGACTCTGAGAGTCAACGAGAATAATGTGAGGATAACTCTCATCCATTCCTAACCCTCAGTGGACTTTAATCACATTTGCTTTCGATCCAATCTAAATGTGCTGAAGTCTTTGGCAAATGCACTAAACCACTTGACTTTTGCCATTTTTTAGATGGCAAAAGACGCACGGTATTACCAAAGATGACTATATTGGTCAAGAAATGGCTTGAAATGCCCTTTTGGCATTTTTCATTTTTAGTGTCCCAGTTTTTTTAATTTGCGTATCAAGTTTTCGAACTCTTGGGGACGCGGAGCGGAAATTTCGACATATTCTCGGGTGCTTGGGTGTTGCACAGTTAATTTTTCGGCATGCAGACACAGACGTTTGGGATCTATTGTTCTGAGACTACGTGGTAATGGCTGTCCATATAAGGGATCGCCGATGATAGGCAGCCCGATGGAGGCTAAATGAACTCTGATTTGGTGTGTTCTTCCTGTCAATGGCTGGCACCGATAGACCCCACAAACCCCATCACGCAGTTCAAATGCAACCTCACAGGTGACTTGAGTTTTCGCCATTTTGCGTTTTTTGCCGTTCACGCCGAATTTCTGCATACGGCCTCCAGGCAACTCGCCAATGGGGTTATCAATCAACCAAGCACTGCCTGGTGTGCGATATTTTGGAGGTACATCCAAACCGCATGTGCATATTGCACAATAAGTTTTCTCAATCGTATGCGTTTGAAATTGTTCTGAAATAGAAGCGTTTGCAGATTCATCTTTGGTCATCAATATGACCCCAGAAGTCAAAGCGTCCAGGCGGTGATGCAATCCGACATAAATCTTATTTTTTTCATCGCCTGCAGCATTTTCCTCGAGATAACGGCGGACAGCAGCATAGCAATGATCGCGATTTGGATCTAATGTTGCCTGACTGGGCATTCCTGAAGGTTTATTGACAACAATCAAGTATTTGTCTTCAAAAAGCACATTGATCATGCGCATCCTTATGGCAAAAAAAAGGCCTGCAAGGACATGCAGGCCATGATTTTTTAAATGTGTGGCAAAATTATTTACCGTTTTTACGAAGGTCTGAAAGGATCATTTTAGTGACTTCTTTGAGGCATTCGAAGACGCCTGTGCCATCGGAAGCAACGGCTTCGAAATCCGGTACTTTGGGGTACCATTGGTTGAGTTCACTGCGGAGCACATCGACGGGCAGAGCATTGGGCAGGTCACGTTTGTTGTATTGGATGACAAACGGAATTTTTTCAACGTCAAAGCCGTAAGCACTGAGGTTATCAAGCAGGTCGTCCATTGAAATCAGATTGGCTTCAAGGCGTTCTGCCTGACTGTCAGCGACGAACACGACACCATCCGCGCCTTTCATAATCAGACGGCGGCTGTTGGCATAGAACAGCTGTCCAGGAACAGTATAGAGATGCAAACGCGTTTTGAAGCCACGGATGGTCGGGAGCTCGATGGGCAAAAAGTCGAAATACAGCGTACGTTCTTGTTGCGTTTCGAGGCTGATGAGCTTGCCGCGTGTATCATCATTCGTCGCAGAAAAGATATGTTTGACGTTGGTGGTTTTGCCGCACAAACCGGGTCCGTAATAGACAATCTTCAGAACAATTTCTTTGGTCGTGTAGTTAAAAAAGGACATATATACCACCTAAAAAGCAAAGGAACTGACTCTCAAATAATTTCCGAGACACAAAATGTCTCAACCCTTGCGTGAATACCCCCAAATCTATAGCAGTGTCAAATATCAAGGTTATTGACGCATGATATTCACAATAATGCATTTTATACGCGCTGAAAAGAGACAAACTGAAAAGAGACAAAGGCATGTTTGTGCAACGGTGCGCGTAAAGGTCTTGTCGGCTTTGTTCCCACTCTCGGCAAGGGACTGGGAGCTAGGTTCGTAGGCTTTAAGCGCAAAATAGCACGAGTTATGGCTTCAACTCATCATATCCCTGACTTTCGGTGAGGGACTGAGAAACTTGAAACTCACAAAATGTGTTCCGATCATTTGTGTTTTTTTGGGAAAAATGGGGGGCACAGTTTGTCTGTTTTTCGTCCTCTATGGCTGTCTTCCCATGTATTCATCGTAATTTGTGTCTTAATTTGTGCCTTATGTGTACGCCTTAAACGATGTTGAAGGTCAGTATCACAAAAAACTTGATAAAAAACTTGCATTACTTTCTGCATTCCACTAAAAGGCGCCCCCGATTCGGGGCGTGGCGCAGTCTGGTAGCGCGCCTGCTTTGGGAGCAGGAAGCCGTAGGTTCGAATCCTATCGCCCCGATTGATGCGCTCATAGCTCAGCTGGATAGAGCAACGGCCTTCTAAGCCGTGGGTCGCAGGTTCGAATCCTGCTGAGCGTACTTTTTTTGTGTCCATTCACTCATGTTTATTAAATAAGAGGTTATCATGGCAGCAATTCGTGAAAAAATTCGTCTCGTCTCCGAAGCTGGCACAGGCTACTTCTATACGACGACAAAGAATCGTAAAAAGACCCCCGATAAGCTTCGTTTCAAGAAATATGATCCGAAAGCTCACGCTCACGTTTGGTTCAAAGAAGCCAAGATTAAGTAATTGAGCAAAGATATGATAAAAGACGCACCCTTGGGTGCGTTTTTTTTGTTTTTGCACGTTTTTATCCTCTGATATCTCACATAAGAATACCCTGCGAAGCGTATGCCGGAACGGCATAGCGAAGCACTTTTAAACTGGCGGAGCGTATGCCGGAACGGCATAGCGAAGCCGGATTTCGGCGTATTCGGCGCAAGCCAGAAAAGCCGAAATACGTTGATATTTTCAAAAGGCCTATATGCAAGCCTCTGCTGCTCTCATGCATCAATGTTTGGATGCGCTTGTTCCCTCGCGATCATTTGGCATTTATATTCATGTGCCGTTTTGTGAACGTCGATGCAAATACTGTGCTTTTGTGTCGTCGGTGTGGCGGCCTGTGCCTTCGGCAGATTATGCGGCGGCATTGTGTCGCGAAATGGATACGCGACTGGCTGCATTTGAAGGGAGGCAACTGGCGACCGTGTATTGGGGAGGTGGTACGCCTTCGATGCTTGACGATCATGCCATTGCTCAGGTTTTGGAACATATCTCGAATAAGTGCGGTTCAGCCCGTGAAATCACGCTTGAAGCCAATCCGGAACATGTGACTTTGGAACGTGCAGTGATATGGAAATCGCTCGGGTTTACGCGGATTTCGCTTGGGGTTCAGTCGTTCGATAATGCCATGCTGGCCATACTCGGAAGACGGCATGATGAACAACGCGTACGTGAAGCGTTAAACGTGCTGCGCATGGCCGGTTTTGAAGAAATTTGTATCGATTTGATATACGGCGCACGGCGAACAGATGGCAAAAGCCATGAAGAAATCAAGCGCTGGCAGCAGGAACTTGAAACCGCGCGTTCATTAATGGTTGAACATGCCTCATGTTATGAACTGACGCTTGAAAAACATACGCCGCTTTGTACTGCGCAGGAACACGGGCAAAATGTGCTTTGTGAAGAGGATATCATTGCCGATATGATGGCCATGATCCCCGATGTTTTGGGCATGCAACGCTATGAAATTTCAAATTACAGCCGTAATCACTATTTTTCGGCGCATAATGTTTCCTGTTGGGCGGGATTGCCTTACCTCGGACTGGGGCCTGGCGCTCATTCCCTGATCTTGTCAGATGCAAAATCATCAGAAGATGCAATCCTCCGGCGTGCCAATACAGGCAATGTACGGCATTGGCTTTGGAGCATGAAAAATGGTGAACAGCCTGAACCTGAATTTGTCGAAAGCTTGACAGCGCAAGAACATCTGGCTGAAAGATTGATGTGTGCCGCAAGAACGCGTTTTTGGTGGCATCCTGAAACGATAGCTCACTCTATTCATGGTAATATTGCCCCCTTCCTGCCTTCGCTGGACAAAGGCTTAAAATGCGGCTTGCTTGAAATGAATGCATTTGGAAAACTGCGCACGACAGAACAAGGCATCGCCTTGAATAATCGGCTTGATACCCTCATTTTTGAATCTTTGTAGCTGCTTTGAACGCCATTATTCTTCGCATTACACGCTTGAAAGACTCAGATGCCATTGTCGACTGGCTGACGGACACGGATGTCATTATGACGACATACGCGGCTCGTGTGCAGACGTCCAAGGCTTATCCCAATGGTTTGGAACCTCTGTGTGTCTATGAAATTGAACACACTCGGCGGCCTCATCAAGACATGGGACGGCTGACCTCGGCACTTTGTGTGGAACGGTTTGAAGCACTGACCAGCGATATGCAGGCTTATGCCTGTGCATGTGCTGCGCTTGAAGCGATTGGCAATCTTTGTCCGAACGATACACTCGTCTTTGAACTTTTTTCATCACTTTTGGCCACATTGGCGGTGATGAACACCGCCCCTGACTTGGCATTGATGGCATTGACCTGGTTAGAATGTTTTTTAATGCATCAGTTAGGGACGCTCCCCAATCTCGAAATGTGTGCCCAATGTGCACGAAATCTCGAACAATCGACATGGTTTCAGCAAGAATTGGGGTTTTTATGTGCCACATGCGCCCATACACAAACCAATATTCCGGCTTTTGTTTTGTCGGGGATACGCAGATTGCGATATCAGTCGCTGCGTACCACTGTTCAAAATGCCTTGAATAAAGGGGATGAACAAAGCAGACTTCGCATTCTGATGCCCATGCTCAAGCTTTTTATGGCTATCATGTGCGATAACAGCAGTCTGACTCGGCTTAAAGCTCACCGTTTTGTCCTCGAAACCTATGAAATGCCAGCATCAAAAGGAGCAATGCCATGAAAGAAATGAGCGTTTGCTACATCGTTTGCTTCTTTTTAACAGCTTTGAGCGTTGCTGTTGTTCCTTTCGGCAGTCCATGGGCAGATATGGCATGGCTGGTCGCCATTTTCAGTTTGATTGCCGTGCCTCTGATAGCTGTGCGCCGTATTCACCCCAGGGATGAGCTTGAAGCTGGTGCCGCCATTGTCTGGTCATGGAAAGATTTTTTATGGGGTGTTGCTGCCGTTGCCATTTTGCTGATTCCGGTGGCTTTCGGCAATCACTTCGTGCGTACTGTTCTACAAGGGCTGACTTTTCAATTCGATTGGGCCCATTACAACACCCTTGAAAGTCCCATTTATTACGAATTTGCCATCCAAATCTTGTGCGTGGCTTTGCCCGAAGAGTTTTTTTATCGCGGCTATTTACAAACCAACTTGATTCAATGGTTCAAAACACGTCCCAAGTGGAATAAGTATGCCCCCATGTTAGCCATCGTCACAGCCAGCGCATGCTTTGCCTTGGCCCATTTGCCAAGCGGCGGCGCCGTCAGATTGCTGACATTCTTTCCAGGACTCTTGTTTGGATGGTTGCGCTACAAATCCGGCGGCTTGTGCGGTGCCATCTTCTGCCATGCCATGTGCAATATGATGATGCTGATTTTAAACGTCCATTATTTGAACCATTAAAACTTTGGTTTTTCGCATTTTTCATCTCTACAATGTACCGCTCCATCCATGATTTGCGATTTTGCGTACACCGTGTCGTTTTTTCCAATTGATGAGGCATTTGTTATCGTATTTTTATCTCTCAAATACGAATAAAATTTATCTATTTTCGTTTGTATCCGGCTTGTGAGAAGGTTTTAAAAAAGCCTTTAATGCTGTCATATTTTTGTCACAGACTTGTCATTACAGACGGAAATCCTCATGTTTAAGAAGATCATTCAGTGGAACTATGCAAAACGTTGGATAGTGCTTGGTTTCTTTTTGCTGATCACAGCTCTGGCCGCTCCCAATCTTTTGAAGCTCCGTTTTGACTTTAGTCCGGAAGCCATGCTGGAATTCAGCGACGAAGAAATCGCATATCAGGAGGCTTTCAATCAAAAGTTTGAAACGAATCCCAACGTTTTTCTTTTGTTGTTCTCATACCCAGATGCTCAAACTGAGGGAGAACTCAATACATTACTAGAAAGTGAGCCACTTAAAGATTTGCGTGAACTGACAAACTTGGTCGAAAAAAACGAGGGGATTGAGGGCGTTTTCAGTTTATCACGAGTCCCGGACAGCCAAAGTGCAGGTGCAGGCGCACTTTTGACAGGAAAACTTGATCCCATCGTACCCGCAGAAGGTGAAATTTCAAAAGAACAGGCGGAAGCCATTCAAATGAAAGTGGAATCTTCTTCTCTTCTGCGCGGCAATCTGATTTCAGAAAATGGCAAATATGCGCTGATTACGGCTACGCTTAAAAAGGGTTATGCTGAACCCAATGAATTTTATCCGCTATGGGAAACCATAGATGGAGAAATTGCCAAGTGGAAAGCACTCGATGGCAATGAAGGCTATGAAGTCGCCTACGGAGGACTGCCGTATATTCGCGCGGTCACAGTCGATACGATGAAACGTGATCAAATCATGCTTTGGCCTATCGTAGCCGTGCTTTATGTCATTGCATTGACGATTCTGTTCCGCTCGTTCTGGCAAGCCCTCATGCCGCTCATCAGCATCGGGTGCGTCATTGTCTGGGCTATTGGCATTATGGTGTGGGTCGATATGCCTGTGACCATGATCAATAACACATTGCCCTTACTCATCCTGGTTATCGGCGTCACCAACGGCATTTATGTGGTCATGAGAATGCTGGATGAACGGCGTAAAGGCAAACTTAAGCCTCAAGCTGTGACAGACGGCGTTTATCGCGTCGCATTGGCAACCCTGCTGACAACAGCAACAACAAGTATCGGTTTTGGCTCCCTGCTCATCGCCAAAACCAAAATATTAAACGGCTTTGGCGGCATTACAGCTCTGGCGGTTATGCTTATCTATGTGGCCATTATATTCCTCATGCCCCAAATCGTATCGTTCATCAAACTGGAACCACGCAAAGGTCCCTCTGCTGATGAAGCCCGTGAAGACGGATTACTCGAAAATTTCCTCGGCAAACTGGCGGATTTCACTATCAAATACCGCAAAATGATTATTGTCGGTGCCGTTGCACTTCTCATCGGATGTCTTGCATTTGCATCACAAATTCGATTTGACAGCAAAGTCAATGACGTGTTCCAAGAAGATCATCCCATTACAATGACGAACAGCATTATTGAAAAACATCTCGGCGGTATGCTGCCTGTCGAAATCGATATCTGGGCAGAAAATGAAGAAAATTTCTTCCGAAAAGTCGAAAATATGACGACGGTTTGCCATCTGCAAAAAGATATCAACAAACTTGATGGCATTCTGAGTTCAATTTCGATCTGCAATATGCTGGAAGAAGGCGGTTTGACCTGGGACAGCGAAGAAACACCGACCCAAGGTGCCCTTTCAGGGCTCTTACTCGGTATCCGCAGACTGCAACCCGCACAGTACAACAGCTATATCACTCCCGATGGTAGCAATCTTCATATCAGCCTGCGTATTCCTGACAACGGTTACGAAAATTCCAAAAAAATCATTGCCAACATCAAAGACCTGGCAAACCAACAGTTTGGAAGCACCCCCATTCAATATCGTCTGACAGGTATTGGCTATAATTCAACACTCGGTCTTGATCATTTCATGACCGATTTATTCTCCTCTTTGCTGACGGCTTTTCTCATTATTTTTGCCTTGCTGTTTATTGCATTCCGGTCATTCAGCTCCGGTTTTGTCGCCATTCTGCCCAATCTGATTCCCATCAGCATGACGCTGGCGATTTTGCCCATCTATGGCTACAACCTCAACACAACTTCAGTCCTCGTATTTACCATCAGCATCGGTCTTGCCGTTGACAATTCCATTCACATTATTACGCGTGTCCGTCAGGAATACCGAGGCGATCGCACCGTTAACGAAGCGCTTCGCATTGCCATGCGCAGCTCGGGACGCGCCATCATGCAGTCCAATACCATGCTTTGCTCCGGCCTTATCGTGCTCGCCCTTTCAGACTTCGATCCCATTCTCCGCGTCGGCGTTCTGACCATTACTACCATCGTTGCGGCTCTCATTGTCACCATGCTCGTCCTGCCTGCCGAAATTGCCTGTATAGGACATAAAATGCGTCTGCCGCGTTTTGCGCATGAAGCGAACGCTCAGGATTCTCAGGATTCTCAAGCTTCTCAGGACACAACCGATGAAACCAAAGAAGTTTCGGAAGCATAAATTTTTGTGGGATGCAAAGTTCTTTTGGGGCTCTGCATCAACCTGCGCCAAGGGGGATAAGCCCCTTGGAAGCCACCATCGATTTGACGTTTAAGCAAAAAAAAAGGGCGGTGTATGAAGCGAAGCGACATAGCCGCCCAGCGCAAGGCGTATGCCGTTCCCGAAGGGGACGGCATAGCCGCGCTTTAAAACGTATTTTTCTCAAAGGCTGCCAAAGCTTCATCAAGTTCAGCCTGCGCCATCATCCAGTCTTCGAGCGTTGCATCGAGTTCGGTTTGCGCAGCTGCTTTGGTTGTCGTCAATTCTTTGATGCGCGCACTGTTTTTGTAAGTTTCGGGATCGGCCAGTGCCTCGTCAATTTCGGCAATTTGGGTTTCGAGTTCGGTCGTACGATTCTCGAGTTTTTTGACACGATCTGAGAGATGTTTCGTGGCCTTCTTGAGCGCTTCACGTTGTTGTGCAGATTCAATGCGGCGCTTCTTTTTGGCATTTTGAGATTCCAATTCCGGCGAAGCTGCTTGCATTTCAGCCTGGCGCGCAGCCATAAATGCTTCATGCTCGCTGTAGGTTCCTTCAAAAATATCGATTTTGCCGTTTTCAATCGATGCAATTTTATTGCAGACCTTATCGATAAACCAACGATCGTGCGAAATGACAACGATGGTGCCGGGATAATCCCTGAGAGCCTGTTCAAGCGCCTCGCGAGAATCGAGATCGAGATGGTTGGTAGGCTCGTCAAGCAGCAAAAGATTGGGCGCGCGAAGCAGTATTTTGGCTAACGCCAGTTTATTCTTTTCACCGCCTGAAAGAATCGATACAGGTTTGTCGACATCTTCGTTTGTGAACAGAAAAGCTCCAAGTGCGGCGCGCAGCATGGTCATATTGATCGTATTGGGCAAATCGGCACCGGCTTCTTCAAGCAAAGTGCGCTTGAAATCCAAAGCATCGATCTGATGCTGTGCAAAGTGTGCCAGATGCACGCGATCCGCAAGCAAACGCTCACCTTCAAACGGAATGATATTGGCCAGCATTTTAATCAGTGTCGATTTGCCGGCACCATTGGGGGCCACAAGCGCCAGTTTGTCGCCACGATAAATGCGAAAATCGAGATTTCGATAAACCACATTATCGTCATAAGCTTTGCTGGCATTTCTAAGTTCAAGCAGGATTTGGGGCGGTCTTTCGGGCTGCGGAAAATGAAAATGAATTTTACGCCGATTTTGGAGCAGCTGAACAGATTCCATCTTTTCGATCTGTTTGACACGGCTTTGGACTTGCTTGGCTTTGGTGGCTTTGTATCGGAATCGTTCGATAAAAGCTTGTTTCTCGGCAATTGCCTGACGCTGCATTTCGGCTGTTTTTTCGAGTTGCGCTTCGAGGGCCTCGCGCATTTCCAAATAATGATCGTAATTGCCAGGGAATTGCAGCAGACCGTTGGCATCGAGCGCGGCAACGCCATCAATCACATGATTGAGAAAGGCACGATCGTGGCTGACGATGAGAAGAACACCGGGATATCCAGCCAAAAAAGACTCGAGCCATGCCAAAGATTCCATATCGAGATGGTTGGTCGGTTCGTCTAACAACAGCAAATCGGGTTTAGCCAGAAGCAGACGTGCCAACAGAATACGCATCTGCCATCCGCCGGAGAATTCAGTCGTCAATTTGTTAAATTCTTCGTTTCGAAAACCAAGTGATGCCATAATCGACTGAGCTTCGGCGCGCAGGCTATAACCGCCAGCTGTTTCAAAAGCATGCTGGGCAGCTCCTAAAGCCTCGATATTTTCATCGGATGGATTGTTTTGAACTTTGAGCTCAAGAGCTTCAATTTCGGCTTCCAAGTCAAGCACCGCTTTTTTACCGGAAAGCACCAGGTCAAGCGCGGGACATGTCTCAAGAGACGTGATTTCTTGCGGCAAATAACCGATTGTCATCGATTTCGGAATGATGACTTTGCCACCATCCGGATCGAGTTCGCCGGCAATGATACGAAGCAATGTCGATTTGCCTGCGCCATTGTGACCGACAAGCGCCGTTCGTTGAAAACGGTCGATTTGCCATGTCAAGTCATCGAAAAGATTTTGAGCACCAAAGTATTTTGTAAGACCAGAAACTTGAATCATAAAACTTATTTAACTGAAATGTTATCAGGCTTATGCCTGTGTTGACCCGGCAACGTACACCGTAAAGGCACCTCAAATGGTGCCTTATAAGCCATTATAACAGTAATGCGATGGAATCTTGCATGAATGATGGCTTTTCGGAAATTTATGAAGCGGTTGTTTGCCTTGTGGCTTTTGGCCTCATTCATACAAAGCATATTCATACTTTGCGGATATGCTTTATTTGAGCGCGGCTATGCCGGCCTTTCGGCCGCCATACGCCTTGCGCTGCGCGGTTATTTCGCCCAAAAGGGCTCAATACACCGCGCTTTTTTCTTGGGGGGCCGCCTCTTGGAACTCACAAGGATATTGGTTTTGTAGAGTAACTGAGTACGAATCACTGACATCTTAAGATGAATTATAGCCTATTTTTATTGCCTGCATGACAAATGCGCATCCGTGCTTAAAGATGTATAAGTACCACGGACTTTCATAATGCCGATGGATATTTCATCACAAATCGACAATATCTCAATACGAATGGAATGCCATGATAGATAAGCTTTTTGAAACACAGAATGTCTCGGATGCCGATTTGAGTCGGCTGATAGATTTAGAGGATGGAGCACGGCTTTTTGAACGTGCGATGGAGCGTCGCCGCGAATTTTATGGCAACACAGTATATTTTCGCGGGTTATTAGAAATCACAAATTATTGCCGAAATAACTGTTTTTATTGTGGCTTGCGAGCCGCCAATCATGAGGTAACGCGTTACCGACTGACACCGGAAGACATTGTTACCACATGTGATGAGGGGTACAGGCTCGGTTTTAGAACATTTGTGCTTCAGGGCGGTGAAGATCGTGCGTTCAGCGATGAGATCGTCGCCGATATCGTACGCGAAATCATGTCTCATCATCCCGATTGTGCCGTAACTTTATCTCTAGGAGAAAAGAGTCCGGAAACGTACGAACTTTGGTATCGCGCCGGGGCACGGCGTTATTTGCTGCGGCATGAGGCTGCCTGCAAACGTCTTTATCAACAGCTTCATCCCGAAACCATGTCTCACGAAAATCGCGTGATTTGCCTTAAAACACTGAAAGCCATCGGCTATCAGACAGGGGCAGGCTTTATGGTGGGGGCGCCGCATCAGACAATCAATGATATCATTGCCGATATTCGTTTTTTACAAGAATTAAAGCCGGATATGATTGGGATTGGTCCTTTTATTCCATGTTCCGGCACACCGATGTCTTCGTTTGAAGCAGGCAGTCTCAAGCGTACACTTAATCTGTTGGCAATATTACGTTTGATGTTTCCGCGTGGTTGACTGCCATCGACGACGGCACTGGGTACGCTGGTGCCAGGCGGACGTCTGCTGGGATTACAAGCCGGTGCCAATGTCGTCATGCCCAATTTAACGCCGGCCAGTGTGCGCAAATTTTATGCGATTTATGACAATAAGCTGGCAACCGGAGCCGAATCTGCACAAAGCCTCGATTTGCTTCGCAAAGAAATGGCATCTGTCGGCTTTGAACTGGTCAGTCATCGCGGTGACAGGGCAGATTTTGGCCTACAAAATACGTAAGTCCTCATTGCAGGTTCCAAGGGGCTCAGCCCATTGGCGGGGTTTGGGGTCACGGCGTACGCAAAGTCACAAAAGACTTACGAAGTGGTATGTCGCGGGGACGAAAAA
>JAGBXG010000061.1 GCA_017629415.1 Pseudomonadota bacterium
CCGGTGATGGAGACATCGACGCCTTCGAGGTGCATGATGGCGACGCCTTCACGGACGTCGTCGGAGCCGTAGCAGCGGACTTGAGCGCGTTCGCCGTCGGAGTAAGCTTTTTCGCGGACGACTTTGACTTTGCCGGTGGCATAGTCGAATTCGGTCTGGACGTAGGTGAAGCCATTGATGCGGCTGATTCTGTAAGCAGCATCTTTGCCGAGGCCGTTGAGGATGACGCGGAGGGGGGATTTACGGGATTTGTTGGCCATGATGGCGAGCTTGATGGCGCCTTCGGCGGCGGCGAAGGATTCGTGGCCGGCGAGGAAAGCGAAGCATTTGGTATCTTCGCTCAGGAGCATGCAAGCGAGGTTGCCGTGACCGAGGCCGACTTTGCGGTCGTCAGCGACGGAGCCGGGGATGCAGAAAGCCTGGAGGCCTTCGCCGATAGCTTTTGCGGCGTCAGCGGCTTTGGTGCAGCCTTTTTTCATGGCGATAGCGGCGCCGAGAACATAGGCCCAGCAAACGTTTTCGAAGCAGATGGGCTGTGTTTCTTTGGCGATTTTGTAGGCATCGACGCCGATATCGAGCGTCATTTTCTGTGCTTCATCGAGGTCCTTGATGCCATATTTTTTCAGGACTTCTTCGATCTGGGGCATGCGGCGATCATAGCTTTCAAACAGTGCCATAATTGAAATCTCCTTTAGAATTAGTCCTGACGGGGGTCGATGTATTTGGCGGCGTTAGCGAAGCGGCCATAGGAACCTGTGGCTTTGGCGAGTGCTTCGTTGGCGTCCATACCTTTTTTGATCATGTCCATCATCTTGCCGACGTGAACGAATTCGTAGCCGATGATTTCGCTGTCTTCGTCGAGTGCGATGCGTTTGACATAGCCTTCTGCCATTTCGAGGTAGCGGGGGCCTTTGTGCTTGGTGGCGAACATGGTGCCGACCTGGCTGCGGAGGCCTTTACCGAGGTCTTCGAGGCAGGCGCCGACGACGAGGCCGCCTTCGGAGAACGCGGACTGCGTACGACCGTAGACGATCTGGAGGAAGAGTTCGCGCATGGCGGTATTGATGGCATCACAAACGAGGTCCGTATTGAGGGCTTCGAGGATGGTTTTGCCGATGAGGATTTCGGCGGCCATGGCGGCGGAGTGCGTCATGCCGGAGCAACCGATGGTTTCGATGAGGGCTTCTTCGATGACACCATCTTTGACGTTGAGGGAGAGCTTGCAGGCACCCTGTTGCGGGGCGCACCAGCCAATACCATGCGTCATACCGGAAATATCTTTAACTTCTTTGGCGCGTACCCATTTGCCTTCTTCAGGAATGGGAGCGGGACCGTGATTCGGGCCCTTCTTGACAGCACACATGTGCTCAACTTCATGCGAGTAAATCATTCGCCTTCTCCTAATCAATTAATGAACGTTCCGGCCCCAATGGTCAGAACAACGCGGCGCGTCTTTTACCATATTTGGCGCGGATAAAACACGAAAAAAGGCTCTCATATTTCGAGAGCCTTTGATTTCAAATTCGGAATTTTTTATTTGGATTCGAATTTTTTTCGATTTTGCCGCGCTATGGCTTTCGCCATACGCGCTGGCGGCTCCGCTATGGCTTACGCCATACGCGTCGCTTCTGAGTTTATCCCGTTGTTGTGGGTTATTCAATGGGGGTATTATTCTCGCCTGAATTGTCCCCTTCGTCTTCGGAGGCGACGTAAAAACAGGCTTGTCCATTGCTTTGGAACAGAATAGGAAGTTTGGTATGGCTGCTTTGGCCTTTAATCAGACTGGCATCATGATATTTCACGGAAATATCGATGACGACATTGGTTCCCCATGATGCGATGGTCGCGATGTCTAGGTAGAAAGCTCCACAAGCTCCAGCGCCGCCAGCGACTGGTGAACCTTGAGAAACGGTAATGGGTTCTATACCATCACAATTTGCAGCACTGCCATCGACGCTATCGCATTTGATGACAACTGCATCTAGGAAAATTTGGCCGGGGTTAACGATTTCGGGTTCGAAGGTTGTTCCGGAGCCACCGCCTGAAGATGACCAAGGGGGTTCACCTGTAATATAATTATTGAGATGGTAAGAAACTCCAGCAATGGGGGATACGCTGGGATCACAGATCTCAGCCGCCCACATTTGTTGATCGCTGCCAGATGGGCTGCATTCACCCATAGGAAGACCGTTCAAAATAACGCTTGGGTTATCGTCGACGCATCCAGTCAGGGCTAATCCTGCCAGAGCCAGTAATGATAAAATCTTTTTCATATCAATATCCTTCGGTGCCCATCAGATTGGGCACCTGATATAAGGTTACTTTTTAGTGCTATCTTCACGTTCAACGGGCGGGATGAAAGTGCCCTGACCGGATGCGGAAATCGAAGCATCACGGTTGATGATACGCGGCGTGATGAAGATAAGGAGCTCGCTACGGTTATCTGTTTCAGAAGTGTTTCTGAACAAGTACCCGAGGATGGGGATGGAACCCCAGAACGGCACACTGCTCATAGATTGAGAGGTATTACGGCTGTAGATACCGCCGATGACGGTGGTGTCACCATCCGGGATTAAGAGTTCTGTTTGAGCTTCTTTACGGATGATGGACGGGTCGCCGCTTGCGCCGGTGTTACCGAAGTCCGGTTCATTTTTCGAGATATTGATTTTGAGATAGACGTTACCGTCTCGCGTGACATGTGGTGTTACCTGGAGGTTCAAGTTCGCATCGAAGAATACGGTTTGAGCACCTGCAGCGCTGACGACGCTGATAGGAATACTCGTACCGGATTCGATACTGGCTTGGACGTTATCCAATGTCATGATGCGCGGTGCGGAAACGATTTTGAGGTAACCTTTTTCTTCGAGGGAGCTGAGGCGGACATTGAGATTGATGAGGCCGCCGAGTGATCCGAGTGTAATACCTAAGGCACCACCGGATCCGGTACCTACGGAAGCCGGGAGGTTCACAGCAAAGTTTGGTGTAGCTGATGTACCTGTATTGTTGTCGGATGTCGAACCGCCGGCAATACCGATTGTGGATGGGAAGACGATACCTGTAGCGTTGCCGGTAGCAGCACTTGCCACGCCGTCACCGCCCCACTGAATACCGATTTCTTTGGTGAAGTTGGCCTGCGTTTCAACGATACGTGCTTCGATGAGAATCTGCGGAGTCTGAGTATCGAGGTTGTTGACCAAAATCTCAGCGGCATCGAGGTTTGCAGCGACGTCTTTGAGAATGAGGGTATTGGTACGTTCATCGATATTGACGGTACCTCTGCTGCTCAACAATGATTCGACATTTTCTTTGAGGTCATTGGCAAGTGCGTAGTTGATCGGAAGCAAGCGGACTTCGAGGGGTTCAAGGCGTTCGCGTGTTTCTGCGGCTTTAATAGCGCGTTCTTCTTCGGCTCTGAATGCTTCGGCTTTGGCAATCCAAATGATGCTACCTTCGTAACGCATGCCGAGATTATGCATGCGCAGGATGATATCGAGTGCTTGGTCGAGTGGTACGCTCTTGAGTGAGAGAGTAATGTTGCCTTTGACATCAGGGCTGACAACGATGCTTGTATTGATTTCATCAGACAATAATCTGAGCAAATCGTTAATATCTGCATCGTGGATATCCAGTGTAATTTTACGCTTGGCCAGAGGAGTATCTCTCAGGTTGTTGACAGCACCATAGGAATGGCTTGGGATTGGACTGGGTTCAGCAGCTGAGATCATGGCGCTATTACGACGATCGACAGGTGCTTTAAATGCTCCGGATGCATCGCGAAGTGGACGAATATTCCATGTAATCGTATCCCCATTTTGTTCAATGGAATCAATGGTACGAGAGGAAGACTGAGCGATCAGCTCAATGCCGCCTTTTGTTTGCGTGGAATCCACAAATTTGATGCCTTGATTGAAAGCGGAAGTATCGAATTTTTTGTTGAAATTGTCTGGCAGAACGGCGCCAGCGATGCGAAGTACGCTTTTTTGGCTTCCGGCATCGATGTTTTCAACTTTGTCCACAGGTGCAGACATTTTGAGCACGACTTGCATGCCTTCACCGTTGGCGCGATTACGGAACTGGATATCTTTGACACTTGCGTGTGCGGCGGCTTGGTTGTCGATGGGGGCAGCAGAAGCCACTTTGTGTTGTGTATTGCTGTTACCCACAGATGTATCGATGGGGGCTGTTGTTGCGATTTCAGCGACAGCAGGTTGTCCGTTAGCAGTGGTTACAGCTTGTACTTGTGCGCTGGCTTTTTCTGCATTTAAGCGTGCCATTTCTGCTTCAAGTTGGGCAACTTTGGCATTTGCATTTGAGAGTTTGGTATTCGCATTTGAGAGTTGCGAATTCATCTCATCCAGCTGACGATTTAATTGGGCGAGCTGGGTATCGACAGCATAACGCTGGGATTCAGCCGTATTCAAGGCATTCTGAGCTTTAGCTTCTGCATCTTTAGCTTGAGCGATAGCGTTGTCACGTTCACGTTGAACTTGAGCGAGAGTTTGGCGTGCATTTTCGAGCTCGGCTTGAGAAGCGTTGAGCTGCATCGTGAGAAGCGATTTATCTTTTTGTGCTGATTTTTGCTGGTTTTCTTGAGCTTGTCGTGCTTGTGCAGTCGTCTGTGCAACGCGAGATTCGGCTTGTGCAACGCGAGATTCGGCTTGTGCA
>JAGBXG010000503.1 GCA_017629415.1 Pseudomonadota bacterium
TAAAGCTTGCGGACAATGCCCACACCCCTAAAAAATCCAAATTAGAGACTGCGAACAAGCCAGCGTTTGGTAAAGGTTTCATCAGGAATATTCTGATTGATCTTCTCTTCAAAGACAAAGTTCTCGGTGGTGTGCTTCGTGGCAGCATCCGTCACCTTGATATGCGTATAAATGGGATACCCATTGCCCATATCTTTAGGCTCAAAACGTTCTTGCGTTTTGATCAGCTTGCCAGCTTCATCATAATAGGCAATGTAATCCATATACATGAGCTTTTTATCAAGCTTGATCTGAACCGTCGGATAAGGCAAATCAACACCGGCTTTAAGCTTGAGATCAAGAACGACATGAGTGCCGCCGTTGGCATTGAGATCCACGATTTTCACAACATCATAGTCTTCAGCCATATAAATCATCGACATATCATCCATTGCCCAGTCCGAACCATAAAAGCTCTGACGCTTGGCATGAGTACCGACGCGACGCACTTTCTGCGAATCCGGCAAACGTGCATAAACCTCATCACGACCTTTGGTCACTACGCCCATGCCACGCATTTCAGCCGGCGCATAAAAACGAACGGAACGACGATTCTTACCTTTCGTATATGTATCAAATTTGTATTCAACGTTTTTATGAACACCGCCATTCAAAACCATGTTCGTTTTGATCCATTGATCCTGGAACGGATTGTGATTCTTATCAACCTGCTGAAGCATTGCTGTCGCACCAGCAATATCATTGACATCTTTAATCCAGCTGTTGCCGTCTTTGGGAGCTGCCGGAGCTGCCGGAGCTGCCGCAGGCGTAGGAGCGACTTCTGCAGGTGCTACAGCGGCATCCTGAGCAAATGCAACGGATGAAAACATCATTAAACCAGCAAAAGCAAAAGCAAATTTGTTCAAATGCATGAATCAATCTCCTGTAAATTTCATATCAATTCCCGGGACAAAAAATAAAACATCCCCAGACTGACACACTAACGAGCCTCACATTCAAATATTCAAACTTTTTTCCAGACCAAACATATTTAAAATAACCACTCACACTTACTCATATCCCAAAACCAAAAATTCTATACAAAACACCCCATGTAGGATAAAGACTCACAACACATCGTCTGTTTTAAGACGGTTGTTTTTATCGCACTTATGACACGTGCTAAACATGCGAACTTGAAGTTATCCTTTAAGCTTCATTCCATGCCCAAATCACACTCATTCTAAAATAAAACGGCACAAATTATGATCTACAACAACGTTCTCGAAGCAATCGGGCAAACACCCATGATTCGTCTCACACGTATGCAGCGCCCCAACGCCGCAGACGTTATCGTCAAATACGAAGGCTTAAACGTTGGCGGCTCCGTCAAAACACGTACGGCACTGTCCATGATCAACGCTGCCGAAAGAGCCGGCAAAATTAACAAAGATACCATCATTGTTGAACCGACATCAGGCAACCAAGGCATCGGGCTTGCCCTTATCGGCGCCGTGCGCGGCTACAAAGTCGTCATCGTTATGCCCGATTCCGTCAGCATCGAACGCAAAAAACTCGTCGAACATTACGGTGCCGAAGTCATCCTCGTTCATGACGAAGGCAACATCGGCGAATGCATTGCCGAATGTGCACGTACGGCCCAACGCATGGCTGCCGAAAACCCAAATGTCTATATCCCCGAACAATTTTCAAACCCCAATAACCCCAAAGTACATAAACACTACACTGCCCTCGAAATCCTCGAGCAAGTCGCAGGCCCCATCCATGGCTTCTGCTCCGGCATCGGCACAGGCGGCTCCCTCTCCGGCATCGGCGAAATCCTGAAAGCCATCTACCCCAATATCGAAATCTGGGCTGTTGAACCTGAAAACGCAGCCATCTTGGCTGGCGGTACCATTGGCACACATCTCCAGATGGGCATCGGCGACGGCCTTATCCCACAAAACCTCAATACCAAAATTTACAGCGAAGTTTATATCGTCTCCGATGACGAAGCCATTCAAACTGCCCGTGACCTCGCCAGGCTGGAAGGCATCATGTGCGGTATCTCCAGCGGCACAAACGTGGCCGCAGCGCTCGCCCTTGCCGAAAAACTCGGTCCCGGCAAAACCGTCGTCACCATTCTCCCAGACACCGCAGAACGTTACTTCAGCACACCGCTGTTCAGATCTTAATAACTGCTACTGACAAAACCAGAGTTTTCGCTGAAGCGGCGGCGTATTTGCCATGCAAATAGCCGCCGCAGGCGAGGCATTCCGCCCCAAATCATCATAAAGTCTAACGGACTTTGCTGCCTGCGCTGTAAACAGCACAAATATCTTTAGAAGATGCGCGGTAAATGGCGCGTTCAAACCGTTCACGAACGCTCAAGCGATCTGTGTCAACATAGGCATGATCATCCAGCACGATGGCATGAAGTTCATCGCCTTGAGCAAATCCTTCGCCGCCACCAAAATAACGGGCACCAGCAGTTGTACCGAGATAATAACCTTCAGCAACCGTCAAGAAATCCGTCGTCCAATTGGATTCAATGCGTTTAATCTTTGATGAACGAATGGCTTCGGCAATCACGCCCATCATCGGCAGCACAGCACCGCCGGCAATATCACTGCCCAAAGTCACCCAAATGCCTTCATTCAGCATCACACGAATCGGTGCCACACCACTGATCAGATTGACGTTCGAATCGGGACAATGTGCAACAACAACGTTATGATCCTTAATTGCCTTGCGTTCCCGTTCGTCAGAATGAACACAGTGCGCCATGACGGTATGGCTTTTCCACATACCGTATTTCTGATAGCTCTCCCAGTACTGCGGACAATCGGGATGTAATTCTTTTACCCAGGCAATTTCAGACGTATTTTCAGACAAATGCGACTGAACATAAAGCCCGCGTTCTGCGGCAAGCTTGCCCAAGGCTTCCATCAATGCATCGGTACACGAAGGTGTAAAACGAGGGGTCAGAATCGGTTTAATATGCGCATCTGCCTTACAGGCATCTAACCAACGCAATGTCTCCTTCAATGACTCTTCAGTCGTCTCCTCAAGTTCAGGCGCGCCGTTGCGATCCATGTTCACTTTGCCCACATAACCGCAAATCCCGGCTTTCTCGAACTCTTCCATTAATACAAGCGTCGAATCGACATGCAACGATGAAAATGCAACGACACGTGTCGTCCCATTGGCAATCAATTCTTCCGCAAGACGGCGATAAACTTCCCGGGCATATTCAACATCTGCAAACCGCGATTCCGTCTTGAACGTATAGGTATTCAACCACTCAAGCAACGGTAGATCCATCCCCATACCCAACATTGGATATTGAGGCGCATGCAAATGCATATCACAGAAAGACTGCATCATCAGGCAATCATGATAATCCACACGTTCAATTTGTGCCCAAGATTCCGGTAAATCTGCACACAAACCAGCTATCTTGCCATCTTCAAGCAGCATATAACCATTCTCAAGGATTTCAAGCTCACCTAGCTTCGGTGCATGAACAATATGACCATGTAATACCTGTTTCAACGTTATCTCTCCCTAATATATGCAAGTGAAGAAAAAAGCGCCCCTATTTACAGAGCATAGAAAATCATGACAAGTTTAATCTCTGTACTTCGCAAACATTTCAATCACAACACCCTGATATTTGCCAACAATTTCATTATGTTATACTTTTACAAAGTGCGTTTTTAGCCACGCGTCACTTCACAATAGAGCGATTTTCACATCTAGAGCGATATTGAGTTATGCCAAACTATAAAGCTGTAAAACTGCCGCCCCATATTAAGAGCGCTTCCGAAGTCATTGCTGCACCCTTCGATTCATGTTTCATCCCCACAGGATTTCTCTTCCCTGAATCCCGAGAAGAACTCTTCCCACACAGACAATTCCAATTGTCTGAACCTTTTTACAGCACAAAGCCCAGTGGAGATATCAAACGCGACAAATCCCTAGACGACTTGTTCAGCGCGGCACAATCTGAAGATTCTGAAAGCAACTGCTTTGACTCTACAATCCTGCAAATCAGCGAACTTGATGAACTTTTGCTCGATGTTCAAAGCATGGGAATGCAATATACCATGCACATGCAAATGTGCCTACGGACGGATTTGGCATACGACTTCCCCAAAACCTGGGATAAAACCCATGCCATGCTCATCAATATCCCCGTCTTTTCCGAAGAACTTTGCCAATGGCATTATCCCATCTCAACCATGGGATATAATCTCGCAAATACAGAGCCCCCCTTAGATATCGATATCGCCTCAAACTATCCGCAACTCTTCGGTTATCTGCCAAACGGAGATATCGCTATATACTGGGAAATCGCAGAAATTTTGGCACAAGAATTCAATATTGACCTCGACCCCATTCGAAGTACTGTCGAAGGCTCACTCATTCTCATGCCAAACATCCAGATGCAGATCAAATCATTGGCCCCCTGCCAATACGTCACCGACACAGGCATCGTCGTTGACCCCAAACAGAACCTTGAAGGAGCCGCTGCTTTTGCATGGCAATGGCTGGGACGCCCACCCATGATCCTCAAATATGCCTTATATCATTTCTATAGACTACGCTTGCCCGTTATCCCATGCGAACTCGATTTAAACCCATATGGAGAAGCCACTTGGGGGGCCTTTGGATTCACATCACCGCGGTTAAGCGGCTACGAATTCAAAATCAACAATAATCCATTCACCCGACAAGCACACATATTTGCGACAGAAAAAGGCAATATCGTCGTTTCTCATGCCTTCTACGAACGTTTGGTTCAACTGCTTACGCATTTCGGTGCCCCAATCTGCACCCAGTTATTCCCTGTTCAACGCATTCAGTAAAAAACGTTTAAAGAGCCTTCAAACCAATCTTTTGCGCAAGTCATCAAAAGCTTGCGCTTTTTTTTACCTATTGAACGAACCTATTTTTTCGAACTCTTAAACCTAAAAAAAGGGCTGCTCATTGAGCAGCCCTTTTTTAACATACCAAGGA